>JBCAXI010000014.1:0-17895 GCA_038534175.1 Planctomycetota bacterium
CGTCGGGCGCTTCGAGCGAGCCTCGCACGGCCACGCCGCGCTTGTCATAGGCAACGTACGCTAGCTTCATGCCGCGAACCTCGGGTTGGCGGCCTCGGCCTCGGCCTTCTCGATGGCCTCGTCCTCGGTGCGGGTCACGCGGAGGATCTCCTCCAGGCTGGTCTTGCCCGACAACGCGTGCAACACGCCCTCGTCGCGCAGCGACATGCCGCCGTAGCGTCGGTGGGCCTCGCGCAGCTCGTGGGTCGACGCGTCGCGATAGATCAGCCGTCGAAGAGGCGGGGTGACCTCGAGCACCTCGTACACGCCGACACGCCCCTGAAACCCCGAGTCGTGGCACTGTGTGCAGCCCTCGCCTCTCTTGAACGCGCGGCCCTGCAGATCGGTCATGCCCGCGTCTTCGAGCACCTCGTTTGACGGGTAGTAGGTCGTGCGGCACGCACCGCACGTGGTGCGCGCGAGCCGCTGGGCGACCACGCCATTGAGCGCACTCGATAGCAGATACGACTCTACGTTCATATCGCGGAGTCGGGCGATCGTGCCGGGGGCGTCGTTGGTGTGCAGCGTCGCGAGGACCATGTGACCCGTGAGCGCGGCCTGAACGGCGACATGGGCGGTTTCCTCATCACGAATCTCGCCGATCATGATGACGTCGGGATCCTGACGCAGGATCGAGCGCAACGCCCGGGCGAAGCTCAGCCCAATGCCCTCGTTGACCTGGATCTGGTTCATCAGATCGAGCTGATACTCGACCGGGTCCTCGACCGTGACGATGTTGCGCTCAGGCCCACGCAGCAGGTCGAGCGCCGAGTACAACGTCGTGGTCTTCCCCGAGCCGGTGGGACCGGTGACGAGCACGAGTCCGTGCGACTGACGCAGGCAGCGTTGGAATGTGTCCCGAGCCTCAGCGCGCATGCCGAGCTCGTCCATGCGAACGCGCAGGCTGCCTTTGTCGAGGATGCGAACGACGAGCTTCTCACCCAGCAGAGTGGGCATCGACGAGACGCGCAGATCGATGTCGCGTCCCTCGGCGACGAGCCGAACGCGCCCCTCCTGCGGGAGCCTCTTCTGCGCGATGTCCATCTTGCCAACGACCTTGACGCGCGACACGATCGCCGCGTGCATGCCCTGCGGCGGCCGCATGAGGTCGCGCAGCACGCCGTCGATGCGATAGCGCACACGCGTGCCCGACGGGCTCGGCTCGATGTGGATATCACTGGCGCCGTCGCGCACGCCGGTCAGGATCGCGATGTTCACGAGGTTGACAATGGGGCTGCCGTCGATCACATGATCGAGGTCAGCCGCGACGCCCTCGTTGACCGCCTCGCGCTCCACGACCTCGACATCGGACTCGGAGAGCGAGGTCAGGAACTCATCGACATCGGTCTGACCCGCGACCGCCTTGCGGATGTACTCGGTGATGTTGGCGTCGAGGGCGAAGACCGGTCGGATCTCGAGCTGGGTCATCTGACGCAGCCGATCGAGCGTGGGCAGGTTGCGGGGCTCGGCCATCGCGACAGTGAGCACGCCGCGCACGCGGAACATCGGCACGACCTTGAGCCGCTCGGCCTCTTCCTTGCCGATGAGGTCGAGTAGCTTGGGATCAATGAGGCCGTGCCGCAGGCGCACGCCGCGCACGCCGTGCGTTCGCGCGAGCGCCTGCACGAGGGCGCCGGGCGAGACCACGCCAGACTCGGCGAGCACCTCGCCCAATCGTCGTCCTGTGCGCCGATGCTCATCGAGCGCGTGCTCGAGCTGGGCCTCGGTCACCGCACCAACTGACAACAGCGCCTCACCGACGCGCATGCGCGGCTTCGAGACGCCGCTCACAGGAAGCTCCTCACCGCGGCGTTGGCGTCGGCGAAATACTCGAATTGCGGCGTTAGCTCCGTGAGCTCGAAGGTCTCGCGCAGGGTCTCGGCGCATCCGATGAGTTTCAGCGACAGGCCCGACCGGGCCATCTGGTCCGCGAGATCCGCGAGGGCCTCGAGCCCCTCGCTATCGGCGTGCGGCGCGGCGGCGCAGTCGAGCACAACGCGACCCAGCGACTTGCCGCGGGCCTTCTCAAACGCGGCCATCAGCGGCTCGACCGCCTCGGCCGTGAACGGGCCCTCGGGTCGCAGCACGCTGACCGCGCCATGTCTGGATTCCGCGATACGAAGCGACAACGAGCGGGTCCTTCCTAGGCGGCGATGGCCGATTCGGCCCGCGCGATGCAGGCCGTCAGCGTGAACACACTGCCCTTGTCCATCTGGCTCTCGACCTCGATGTCGCCGCCATGAAGACGGGCGATCTCGCGCGCCAGCGCGAGCCCTAGACCCGAGCCGGTCACGTGCTCGATCCGGTCGTCGTCGGCGCGATAGAAGCGGTCGAAGATCTGCGTCAGATCACTCTCCGCGATGCCGATGCCGGTGTCCGCGACGCGCACCTCAAAGTCACGCTCGTCGGCTCGCACGGTGACGTCCACCCGACCGCCCGCGCGCGTGTACTTGAGCGCGTTGCCGATGAGGTTGTGGATCGCTAGCACAAGCTTGTCGCGATCGGCCCGCGCGACGGGATACTTGGGCGGCAGGTCGAAGCGGAGATCGATCTCCTGCTCTCGCGCGTGAGGCGCAAACTCGGCCTCCATCTCCTTGAAGACCGACTCGAGCCGCACCTCGGCGGGTCGCAACGAGAGCGTGCCGGCCTCGATTTCCGAGACGCTGAGCATGTCGGCGATGGTCCGCTCGAGTCGACGCGACTCGTGGTTGATTGATTGCAACGCCCGCGATCGGAGCAGCGTGTCCTCCGAGTCCAGCGCCTCCTCAACGTGCAATCGGATGTTTGTGAGCGGCGTGCGCAGCTCGTGCGTCGCGTGGGCCACGAACCCGTCGCGGGCCTTCTCGGCGAGCCGTCGCTGCGTGATGTCGTCGATGATGACCAACGCCGCGACGATCACGCCGCGGCGAAGCGGGCGGAACGAGACGCGCACGATGCCGTCCTCGCCGTCGTCCTGTCGGTCGAGCTCGATCGAGTCGGGGCGGCGCTCGCCCGCGACGACCTCTCGCGCCGCCGAGATGATCGAGGTCTCCTCGATGAGGTCGGCGAGGCTGCGGGCCGTGACGTCCTCCTCGCCAAGGCCCAGGAGGACGCGCGCGGCGCCGTTCGATCGGGTCACCGCGAGGCGCCGATCCAGAATCAGGATGCCCTGGCTGATCGATTCAAAGCACGCCGACAGCTCCTCGGCGTCGTGCGACTTCGCGCTCGCGGCACGCTCCGCCCGACGGCAGGACCGGGTCGTGTCGTTCGAGTCGAAGAGATCGAGCAGCGCGTTCCAGGAGCGTGCGCGAGGACCGAGCGAATCGTCCAGCCGCAACGCCTGCGTCTCTCGCTCTCCAAGGGCGTGGGCGTCGAGCGCCTCCTCGATCGCCGCGATCGCCGGGCCCCGTCGGCTCAGCCGCTTCGAGAGCCACCAACCCGAGAGGCCGAGGCCCGCGCAAGCCCCCATCATGCCGACGAGGTAGATCGCGAGCGACGGATCGGTTGGCGCCCAGAGCAGCCGGATCGCCAACGCCGCAATGCTCAAGAAGGCACCGCCAGTGACGCCTCGGGCAAGCGGCTCGAGTTGCGACGCAAGCCGCGGCCTCAAGGCCTTGGTTCGACCCCGCTCTGGGAAAGATGTCTCGGACATGGATGGCGCTCCGCGCAGTCTTCGCGCAGTAGCGTCATCGTCCAGCTTCGGCGACCGGTTCAGCCTCGACCACGCGCCGGTCGCCCGCCACGTCCTCGCGGGTTGCGCAGTTGGTGCTGGGGCGGCGGTTCAACGAGTTATCGGACGACAACCCGAGTCGGGCACCCAGTCACCGCGGGGATCGAGACACGTTCGGCAGTCAATTGCGCGGGCCGATGTCAGGCACCGGCACTCTCGGTCACCAGGAACGGCGCGAACGCCCGGCGGTTCAGTCCTGCTTGGCGTCGTCGCCGCCTTCAGACGCCTTGGCGTCGTCGGCAGCTGCGGCCTCGGGCGTGTCGCTGGAGCCGGCGCCCTTGCGGAGATTGGCGTAGTACGACGTGCGACGGTCGGCCGTACGGCGGCGGGTCGAGGTCTTGCCGCCGATCTCCGAGCCGGTCTCAGCCCCGACGAATTGCAGCACGCAGAGCTCGGTCGCGTCGCCCAAGCGGCGGTAGCCCAGCTTGACGATGCGGGTGTAGCCGCCGGCGCGATCCTCGAAACGGGGCGCGACGTTCTCAAAGATGTGACGCACGAGTTTGGGCGCCTTTTTCAGCTCGCCGTAGCGGTTGCGCTCGACCTGGTCGGACTCGGGCACATTGAAGAACTGCGACGCCCGCTCGCGGAGCTGCTGCACGTGCTCGCGCTCGCTCTCCTTGGCGTTCTTGGGCAGGTACAGCCAGTCGAACCCGCGGCGGTCGCGGCCCAGCGTGGCGATCACCTGGCGGCGCGCGTGCAGGTCGCCTCGCTTGGCCTTCGTGATGATTTTCTCAACGATCGGCTGCACGGCCTTGGCCTTGGGGATCGTCGTGACGATCTGACCATGCTCGAAGAGCGACGCGGCCATGTTGCGAAGCATCGCTGTGCGATGCGAGCGAGTTCGGTTGAGCTTGTAGCCGGCCTTGCGGTGACGCATCGCTGTGCTCCTGGCAGTCCAAACGGCCCGTGGTCAATGCGGCTCACGCCGTGCCGACCTGGACCAAAACCTGAATCAGATCTCTAACAAGCTCGTGCCGGCCCGTCTCCGAACCGGCACAGGAGGGTCGTAAGCTTAGGCGCCCGCCGAGGCGGTCTCGCCGGGGGGCGTGTAGCCCTCGGGCAGCTCCATGCCCAGATCCAGCCCGTAGTCGAGCAGCTTGCGCTTGACCTCGCGGAGGCTGGTGCGGCCGAAAGAGCGGAGCTTGAGCAGTTCGGCGTCCGTCATGGTCACCAGCTGCCCGATCGCGTCGATCCGAGCCGACTCAAGGCAGTTCGAGGCCCGCACCGAGAGGTCCAGCTCGCTGATCGGGGTGTTCAGCTTGCGGATCAGCTCCTCGTCCACGCCGGCGGCCGCCGCGGCCTCCTCGGTGACCGTCTGCTGGCCCACGTCGAAGTACTGCACGAACGGGTTGAGGTGCTTGCGGAGAATCTTGGCGGCCTCGACAAGCGCCATGTCGGGCCCGACCGTGCCGTTCGTCCAGATCTCCATCGTGAGCTTGTCGTAGTTCGTCCGCTGGCCCACGCGGGTGTCCTCGACCTTGTACCGCACACGCTGCACGGGCGAGTAGATCGCGTCAACCGGAATGAGCCCGATCTCCTGCTCCTCGGTCCGGTCGTACTGCTCGCTCGCCGGGACGTAGCCACGCCCTCGGCCCACGTGCAGTTCCATCTCGAAGTCGATCTCGTCCGTCAGCGTCGCGACGACGAGGTCGGGGTTCAGAATGGTGATCGCGGTGTCGGCTTCGATCAGGTCGGCGGTCACCTCGCCAGGGCCGCGAGCGGCCAGGCGCATGACCTTCGGCTCCTCGCTGTCGCACTGGACCACGAGGCTCTTGATGTTCAAGACGATGTCGGTCACGTCCTCGAGCACGCCGGGAATCGACGTGAACTCGTGCTCGGCGCCCTTGATCTTCACCGCGGTGACCGCGGCGCCCTCGAGCGACGAGAGCAGGATGCGGCGGAGCGAGTTGCCCACCGTGTTGCCAAAGCCGCGCTCAAACGGCTCCACGGTGAATCGCCCGAACGTGTCGTTGGAGAACTTCGGATCGTTCGTGATCCGGGCCGGAAGCTCCAGCCCACGCCAGCGGATGCGCATGGCAATACCTCAAATGTGCGGCAGACGCTGAGGAAGCGAGAGCCCATCACGCACGGTCGTGGTCCGCTCTGCCGCGAGCGGGCACACCTTCTAGTGATTAGGCAACAGCAAAGTCATCGAGACCGCGTTAGCGATCTCGAAAGGCCGAAGCGCCGGTCGCCCCAATCAGACGCGGCGCTTCTTGCGCGGACGGCAGCCGTTGTGAGGCACCGCCGTGCGATCCTCGATCGCGGTGACACGGATGCCGCACGAGGCCAGGCCGTTGACCGCGGCCTCGCGGCCACCGCCCGAGCCCTTGATGCGAATCTCGACCTCGCTCACACCCATCTTGCGGACCTTCTGGCCGACGGTCTCGCCGGCGCGGGTCGCGGCGAAGGGCGTGGCCTTGCGGGCACCCTTGAAGCCGATGGTGCCCGCCGAGTCCCAGGCGAGTGTTTCGCCGTTGGTGTCGGTGACGGTGATGAGCGTGTTGTTCTGCGTCGCCTTGATGTGGGCGATGCCGCGAACGACGTTCTTGCGTTGCTTCTTGGGTCCCTTGGCCATGGATTAACCCTTCACGCCCTTCTTGCCGGCGACCGTCTTCTTGCGGCCCTTGCGGGTGCGGGCGTTGCAACGAGTGCGCTGGCCACGCGACGGGAGCCCTCGGCGGTGCCGATCACCGCGGTACGAGCGGATGTCTTTGAGACGCTGGATGTTCTGGCCGACGTGACGGCGAAGGGCACCCTCGACCAGATAGTTGCTGTCGATGATGGTGTTGATCGCCGCGACGTCCTGCTCGGTCAGGTCCGAGGCCTTGGTCGCCGGATCGATGTTCGCCTGCTTGAGAATGTCGAGCGCGAACTTGGGACCGATGCCGTGCACGTAGCGCAGCGAGTATTCGATCTTCTTACGCTCGGGAATGTCCACACCTGCGATACGCGGCACGCGGCGTCTCCTTCAGAGTTCCACTCGAGGAATCTGCGTTCAGGGAATCGTGTTCAGCCCTGGACCTGCTTGTGCTTCGGGTCGGCCTTGCAGATGACCCGCACCTTGCCCTTGCGGCGGATGATCTGACACTGATTGCAGATCCGCTTCACGCTTGAACGAACCTTCATGGCAGCCGCCCTTCCAATCAACACCCAACCAAATCAACGCGAGCGGTTGTTCCACTCGGGCCGCGATGCTAGGCGCTCCGGTCGTCCGAGTCATCCCAATCGCCGCCCGCGAGCACACGAATCCCATCCCGGGTGACGCCGATGGTGCGTTCCTCGTGGCAGCCCCAGGCTCGATCCGCCGCGAGCACGGTCCACCCATCGTCGAGCGTGATCGTCGATCCCGATCCGTCGGTGACGATGGGCTCGATCGTGAGCACCATCCCGGGCCGAAGCACCACGTCATCGATTGGCTCGGTGTCGAATGACGCCGCGGGAGGCTCGTGCAGGGCCTGCCCGATCCCATGCCCCGCGAAACCGGGCACGATGCGGACCCCGCAACGCTCGGCCTCGCCCCGAGCCGCTCGGGAGATCACCGACCATCGCCCGCCGGGCGCGGCGGCACCCATCGCAGCTAAGACCACACGCCGAGCCGCGGCCGCCAGATCGTTTCCGCGGCCCGCGTCGTCTCCCACCGCGAAAGAGCACGCCGCGTCCGCGTGCCAACCCCCCACCCCTCCCGCCGCCTCCACCGCAGCGGCGACATCGATCGACACCAGATCGCCCGCGCGCAGCACTCGCTCACGCGGCGGCGAGTGCGACAATTCCTCGTTCACACAGACACAACAAACGCCCGGAAACGCCGGTCCACCACGATCACGGACGACTCGCAAGGCGGGCATGGCATTCGATCGCTCAAGCGATCGCTCGACCGCAAGGCCGACATCGCGCGTGGTGGCACCATCGATGGCAGCATCGCGTCCAGCAATGAGCGCGTCGTCCACCGCGGTGCCCGTCGCGGCGATCTGATCCATCTCGTGAGGTGCGTACAGGCGGATGGGCACCGTAGACCGGGCAGCCCGGTCAGCCCTGTGGGCCGCGCAGGCGTGGTGCCTTGCCGTCGTCCTCACCGCCCAGGAAGCCGGCGTAGTTCCGCATCATCAGGTTCGCCTCAACGCGCTGGAGGAAGTCCAGCGTCACCGATACCACGATGAGCAGGCCGGTGCCACCAAGGAACTGCGTGACGGCGAAGTCGACGTTCAGCGAGCTGTTGACCACCATCGGCAGCACCGCGATGACCGACAGGAACGCGGCGCCCACGAACGTGATGCGCTCCATCACCGCCTCGAGATATTCCGCGGTTCGCGGGCCCGGTCTCAGCCCGGGAATGAATGAGCCATGGTCTCGGAGCTGCTTAGACATCTCTTCTGGATTGAACTGCACCGTGATCCAGAAGTAGCTGAAGAAGAAGACCAGCACGATGTACACAAGCACATATGGATACGCGCCCATGATCAGATTGTCGCTCAGCCAGCCGAGGCTCTGGGCCCACCAGCCGGTGGAGCCCTGGCTCCGGGCCATCTCGGCGAAAGAGGCGAAGACCACGGTCGGGAAGACCATAAGCGAGCTAGCAAAGATGATCGGCATGACGCCGCCGTGGTTCACGCGGAGGGGGAGGTAGGAGCGCTGCCCGCCGTAGACCTTCCGCCCGCGGGTGTGCTTGGCCTGCTGCACGGGGATCCGCCGCTGCGCGACCGTGAGCAAGACCGAGCCGCCAACCACAAGGATGAACCCTCCGATCAGCAGCAGGAGGCCCATCCAGCCCATCTTGTCGGAGTCGGCGCCCGGCTCGAAGTTGGCGATGACCCAGGCAAACGCGCCCGGCATGCCGGCGAGGATGCCCGCCATGATGATCATCGAGGCGCCGTTGCCGATGCCGTAGCGATCGATCTGCTCGGCGAGCCACATCAGGAAGACCGCGCCTGCCGTCAGCGTGCCGATCGCCATGATCCACCAGACGGGATTGCCCGCCCAGTACGAGTACACGAGGTTCTGAGCCGAGATGTACTGCAGCCACGCGTAGCCCTGGATGACGCTCAGGCCCACCGTGGTGTAGCGCGTCCATTCCTGGATCTTCTGGCGTCCGGTCGGCCCCTCTCGCTGAAGCTCCTTGAGCTTGGGCCAGACGGACTGCAGGATCTGGAAAATGATCGAGGCCGAGATGTACGGCATGATGCCCAGCCCGAAGATCGTCGACTGCCCGAGCGAGCCGCCCGAGAAGATCGCGACGAACTGGCCCGCGCGGGCGAGGGCCGAGCCCGACTCCTGCGCCAGGCGGAAGTGCTCGGTGAGCACCTCTTGGTTCACGCCGGGCAGCGGGATCCAGAACCCAATGCGATAGACGACGAGCATGCCGAGCGTGAACAAGATCTTGTTCCGCAACTCGTCAATCTTGAAGACGTTCACCAACGTCTTGAGCATGAGCTCTTGCCTCCGTGCGTCGGCTTGCTCTGGCCAATCGGCCAGTGAGCGGGGTTACTTCTTCTTGGCGCCGCCGCGCTTGAGCTTCTTGGTCAGATTCTTAGGCGAGCGATCGTCGCTATTGCGATCGACCCCGCGGATTCGGTCGCGGCGGGTGCCGGACTCGCTCACCGAGCCGCCGGCGTCGGTGATCAGCTTGCGGGCGGTGTCGGTCACGCGGCTGGCCTTGACTTCGAGCTTGACCGAGAGCTTCTCGGCGTCGCCCAGATCGCCCAGGACCTTGAGATCGCGGCTGGTGTCACGCACCAGGCCGGCCTCGATGAGCGACTCGATCGTGACCTCCCCGCCATTGGCGAACGACTCGTGCGAGACGATGTCGCGGAGGTTGACAATCCAGAACTTGACCTTGAAGTTGGCGTTGTTGAAGCCGAACTTGGGCATGCGCCGGAAGTACGGCATCTGCCCGCCCTCGTCCTGGTGGCGGGTGCTGTTGCCGCTGCGAGAGCCGGCGCCCTTGAAGCCGCGGGTCGACGTCTTGCCGCGACCCGAGCCGGGCCCGCGACCGACGCGCTTCTTCGACTTGTACTTGCCCGCCAGGGCGGTCACATCGTGGATCATCATGGCTGTACGCCTTCGCTCAAACGCCTGTCGGCGGTGATCTGCTCTCGATTATTCGCTCTTCGTCTCGGTCGAAGCCGGCGCGTCCTTGGCGGGCGCCGCGCTCTCGGCGGGCGCCGCCGCGGGGGCGCCCCCACCATCACGCGGGCCGCCACCGTCACGCGGACCGCCGCGGCCGCCGCCACGCGGGCCACCCCGACCGCCGCCGCGACCGCCACGGCCGCCGCCGCGCTGGTTGCGCTGGCCGATCGTGTTGACCGGACCCTGCATCTTCTCGCCGCTGGCCTTGGGCATGAACCGCTTGCCGCGCTCGACCCGCTCCTCGATGTCGGTAAGCGGCAGCTCGACACCCCGGAGCTCGGCGATCGACTCACGCGTTCGGAGCTGCTCGAGCCCGTCGAACACGGCCTTGATCGAGTTCTTCGCGTTGGTCGAGCGGAAGCACTTCGTCAGGCAGTCGGTCACGCCCGCCAGCTCGAGCACCGCGCGGACGGCGCCTCCGGCGATCACGCCCGTGCCGGGCGAGGCGGGAATCAACCGCACCTTGGAGGAGAGGAACTTGCCCTCGACCTCGTGCGGGAGCGTCGTGCCGCTGAGCGGCAGCTTGATCATCGCGCGCTTGGCGGCCTTCTGAGCCTTCTCGATCGCGCTGGGCACCTCGGTCGACTTGCCGTAGCCGTAGCCAACCTTGCCTCGCTTATCGCCGACCACGACGAGGGCGCCGAAGCTGAACCGGCGCCCGCCCTTGACCGTGGCCGCGGTGCGATAGACGCCGATCGTGGTCGACTCGATCTGCTGCTGTTCGTCGATCATCTCGGGCATGTGCGTGCCTCTTCCTTCAACCGCCGGGGCGGATTTAGAACTTCAGTCCGCCCTCGCGGGCCGCGTCGGCGAGCGACTTGACGCGCCCGTGGTACCGGAAGCCGTTGCGATCGAACACGACCGCCTCGACGCCCTTGCTCTTGGCTTTCTCGGCGAGCTTCTTGCCGACCTCTCCGGCCGCCGCGGCGTTGCCGGTGGAGCCGTCGCAGGACAGGTCCTTGTCGCGCGTCGAGGCCGAGGCGATCGTGAGCCCGGAGAGGTCGTCGATCACCTGCGCGTAGATGTGATTCAGGGAGCGGTAGATCGTCAGACGCGGACGCTCGGGCGAGCCGATCACGCGCTTGCGGATGCCAATCTTCCGCCGTCCGCGCCGCTTGTCCTTGGCCTTTTGCTTGTTCATCTCGAACCTTCTCCCACCCGGCTTTACGAGCCGAACTGCTTGCCCTGCTTGCGACGGATGACCTCGTTGGCGTACTTAACGCCCTTGCCGTTGTACGGCTCGGGCTTGCGCGTCGCCCGGACCTCCGCCGCCATCTGCCCGACCTGTTGCTTGTCGGGGCCAGCGATGGTGATGTTCTGCTTCTCGGCGGTGACGGTGACGCCCTCCGGGATGCTCACGAACCGGGGGTCGGCGTAGCCCACATTGACCTTAAGCTTCTGGCCCTGCACCTCGGCGTTCCAGCCGACGCCCACGATCTCAAGCTTCTTCTCGTAGCCGTCGGTCACGCCGAAGATCATGTTCTGGACAAGGGCGCGTGTCGTGCCCCACTGGGCCTTCGCGGCGCGGTTGTCCGCGTCCTTCTCGTCGATGCCGACGGAGATGGACTTCTCGCTCTCGTCCCACGTGAGCTTGACGTCTTTGCGGACGTCGAGCGTGAGAGAGCCCTTCTTGCCCTCGACCGTGATCTGCTGCCCGTTGAGCGAGATCTTCACGCCGCTGGGAACGCTAATGGGTTTCTTGCCGACTCGTGACATGATCTATTCCTTGCCTGTCCTCGTCCATCCGGTCGGCCTTGCCGGCCGGGGATTCCAAGCGTTGTGGTGATTATTCGATGGTGCAGAGCAGCTCGCCGCCGACGCCCTTCTCGCGCGCCATCCGGTCGCTTAGCACGCCGCTGCTCGTCGAGACGATGGAGATGCCCAGGCCCTGGAGAGGTCGGGGCATGTCCCGCACGTTGGAGTAGACGCGCCTCCCGGGCTTCGACTCACGCTTGAGCGAATGGATGAGTTGCTCGCCGCGTGGGCCGTACTTGAGCTTGACATCGATCACGCCCTGCCCGCCGAGCTGCTCGCCTCGCACGTCGTAAGAATCGATGTAGCCCTCGTCTCGCAGCACGTCGGCAATGCCGCGGCACACCTTGCTGTTGCGGATCTCGACCGACTTGGCGCGATTGCGCACGCCGTTGCGGATTCGGGTCAGCATGTCCGCGATGGGATCACTCAGAGACATCCTGCACTCCCTTTACCAGCTGGCCTTGCGCATGCCAGGGATCTTGCCCTCGAGGGCGAGCTCCCGCAGCACGATGCGGCTCACGCGGAACTTGCGATACACGCTCCGGGCACGGCCCGTGAGCTCGCAACGTCGCACCTTGCGGCTCGAGAACTTGGGCTCGCGGTTGCTCTTTGCGACCTGTGCTTTTGTAGCCATCGCCTCGTCTCCCTCAGTTCTTCTGATCGAGTCGCGTGAACGGCATGCCCAGCGCCTCGAGCACAAAGAGACTCTTCTCTTTGTCCGAGTTGCTGAACGAGATGTTGATGTTCATGCCGTGGGTGAACGTCACCTCTGCCATGTTGATCTCCGGGAACACGCCCTGCTCGGTCAGACCGAACGAGTAGTTCCCCTGACGATCAAACCCCTTCCGCGACAGGCCGCGGAAGTCCTTGATTCGTGGGGCGGCCAGGTTGACCAGGCGATCGAGGAAGTGCCACATCCGCTCGCGGCGGAGTGTCACCATCGCGGCCGTCTCGTACCCCTCACGCACCTTGAAGTTCGAGACCGACTTCTTGGCGGCGATCATGATCGGCTTCTGGCCCGAGATCTTCGTCAGCGTGTCGAGCACGGTCTGCTTCACGTTCGGCGGCACCTTGGTGCCATCGAGGTGGCGACCCATGTTCACGTTGATCGTGATCTTGTCCATCGTCGGCGCCGCCATGCGGTTGCCGACGTCGAACTGCTCCATCGTCGCGGAGCGGATGCTCTCGTCGAACACGCCACGCAGCCTCGGCGCCTGCGGCGGGTCGCCCTGAATCTTGTCTTTCTTCTTGTCCTTGGCCATCGTTCGGTCCTCGGTGAGCCGGCCCTCGGGGTCCAGCTCGGATTCGGGGCGTTACTTCTTGCGGGGTCCGCGGATCTTGCTCAGTTCCTTGCCATCGCTCGCGGCGAGACGACGCTTCGAGCCGTCGTCCTTCACTTCGAATCGCACCCGGGTCGCCTTGCCCGAGCCGTCGAGCGGGGAGACGTTGGACAGGTGGATCGGCGCTTCAATAGTGATGACGCCGCCCTGCGGGTTCTGCTGCGTGGGCTTCAGGTGCTTGGTGCGCAGGTTCACACCCTTGATCAGCACCGCGTCCTTCTTGGTCAGAACGCGCATGATCTCACCGGTCTTGCCCTTGTGGTCGCCGGCGGTGATCATCACCGTGTCGCCCTTGACAACGTGTCGCGCCATCGTTCAGTCCTTCCTCACACCGCTCTGTCTCAAACAACCTCTGCGGCGAGCGAGACGATCTTCATGTAGTTCCGGTCACGCAACTCACGCGCGACCGGGCCGAAGATACGAGTGCCCCGCGGGTTGCCGTCGTCGCCGATCAGCACCACCGCGTTCTTGTCGAAACGGATGTAGCTCCCGTCCTTGCGGCGGGTGTGCTTCTTGGTCCGCACGATCACGGCCTTGGCCTTATCGCCCGGCTTGATGTCCGAGCCGGGCAGCGCCTTCTTCACCGAGACGAGCACGCGATCGCCGATGCCGGCCGTGCGCCGGGTCTGGCCATCGCGACGGGTCGAGCCGCCGTAGACGCGGATGACGTAGGCGATCTTGGCGCCCGAGTTGTCCGCGACCTCACATCTGGATTCTTGCTGCAGCATGCCTGGTACCTCGGCCTGGGGCCGTCATGAATCTGTCTTAACGTCCCGCTCCGGCGATCTCGGCCAGCGCCTTCGAGCGCTGCTCGACGATCCGCACGAGCTTCCAGCTCTTGGTCTTGCTGATCGGGCGGCACTGGGCCACCTCGACCACGTCGCCATTGTGCGACTCGTTGTGCTCGTCGTGCACCTGCAGCACGGTCCGTCGGGCGACGTACTTGCCGTACTTGGGGTGCTTGGCGACGAATCGCAGCACCACCTTGCGCGACTTATCGCGGGCGTCGGACTCGACGACGCCGATGCGCGTGCCCTTGAGTTCCGACCCGCCGTTGTTCGTGCTGCTGTCTGCCATCGTCATTCCTTATCAGGCGTTCGCCTGAGTCTCCAGCTCGCGTCGACGAGCCTCGCCATTCAGGCGAGCGATGTCCTTGCGGAGTTTCTTGAACTGCGAGTTGTCCTCGATCTTGTCCGTGATCGCCTGCGTGCGGAGGCGGTACTGCTTCTCGCGTAGGCGACCGAGCTCGATCGTGATCTCGTCGTCCCTGAGTGCCTTGACTTCCTGCCCGTTCATCGCCTGCTCCCAACCGTCTCGAATCAGACCGAAAGACGCCGCGATACAAAGCGGCAACGGATCGGCATCTTCATCGCCACGCGCGCCATCGCGCCCTTCGCACGCTCCTCGCTCACACCCGCGAGCTCGTAGAGAATCGTGCCCGCCTTGACCCGCGCGGCCCAGTAGTCCACGTCGGCCTTGCCCTTGCCCATGCGCGTTTCGAGTGGCTTCTTGCTCACCGGCTTGTCCGGGAACACCCGGATGAACATCTTGCCCTCGCGCTTCAGGAAGTGCTGCGCCGCGATGCGCCCCGCCTCGATGTGGTTCGACTTGAGCCAGCACTGGTCCAGCGCCTGCAAGCCGAACTCGCCGAACGCGACGTAGTTGCCCTTCGTCGCCTTGCGGTCCCGCACCCGGCGGAACTCTTTGCGGTACTTCACTCGCTTGGGAATCTTGTAGGGAGGCATGGCTTACTCCATCTTCCGCCTTAGCGGCGACCTCGCGCCCGGGCACGTCCGCCGGCCGCCTGCGAGTCCGTTTCGTCCGTCTGGCCCTCTTCGTACAGGCCCTTGTAGATCCACGCCTTCACGCCGATCTGGCCGTACGTCGTCCGAGCCTCCGCGAACCCGTAGTCGATGTTCGCCTGGAGCGTCGAGAGCGGCAACGCCCCCAGACGCACGTCGAGCTTGCGGCTCATGTCGGCACCGCCGAGACGACCCGCGATCATGATCTTCACACCCTTGGCGCCCGCCTGCATCACCTGCTCGGTACGGTTCTTCACCGTGCGGCGGAACGAGCCTCGCTTGCTCAGCTGCTCGGCGACGCTCTCGGCGACAAGCTGCGCGTCCAGGTCGGGCTGCTTGATCTCGATGATTGAGATCGAGACCTTTCGGCCCGTCATGTACGTCAGCTCTTCGGTGATGCGGTCCACCTCGGCACCCTTGGGCCCGATCACCAGACCCGGACGAGCCGTCCGGATGATGATCTTGAGCTCCTCACGCGTGCGCTCGATGTGGATGTCCGACACCGCGGCGCTCGGCGGACGCCGATTCAGCCGTTGATCGAGGAACTTGCGGATCTTCTGATCCTCGATCAGCAGCTCGCCGTAGAGCGCCTTGGGCGCGTACCAGCGGCTGCGGTGGGCCTCGGTCACGCCGAGCCTGAGTCCGAATGGGTGTGACTTCTGTCCCATAGTTACTCCAGGATCAGGTCTGATCCCTCGTCGCTGATTAGCGACGCTCCTCCACAGCAATAGTGATGTGGCTCGTGCCCTTCAAGATCGGGTGCGCTCGACCGCGGTCCTTCGGACGGAACCGCTTGATGGGCGGCCCCTCGTCCACGCGGCTCTCCGCGACGACCAACGACGTCACGTCCGCGTCGGCCTGCTCGGCGTCGGCGATCGCGGCATCCAATGCCTTGCGGATGTTTACAGTCGCGCGCTTGTGGCTGAACGTCAACGCGTTCAGGGCCTCGTCCACTGTCTTGCCACGCACCAGGTCCGCGACCAGGCGGGCCTTCTGCGTGCTGCCTCGGTGGAAGCGGACCTCGCTGGTGAACCGGGCAATGTCACGCGCCTCGGCGCCCACGGCCGACGCCAAGCGACGAATGTCCTGTGGCTTGCACCGCGGATGGTCACGCCCGGCGAGCCAGTTGCGCACGGCCTTCATCGCCGCGTCACGCTTCGGGTCCTCGTGGCGCTCCAGCCCCGTGCGCTCGATCGCGGTCGCCAACTCGTCGACGCCCACGCCACCCTGCGCGGCCAGTTGCTTCAGTCTGTCGGGTCGCAGTCTCACGTCTGGTACCTCAACGCATCCGTCCGGCCTCAGCGGCCCGACTTGATGCCTTCCTTCTTGTTCGTGTGACCACGGAACGTGCGGGTGATCGCGAACTCGCCCAGCTTGTGCCCCACCATCTCCTCGGTCACGAACACCTCGATGAACGTCCGACCGTTGTGCACCTGGAACGTCCGTCCGACAAACTCGGGAACGATCGTGCAGCGACGAGCCCATGTCTTGATGGGCTGGTTGCTGCCGTCCTCGTGCTGCTTGGCGACCTTCGCGTAGACCTTCGGGTCGACGTAAGGGCCCTTCTTTAGACTGCGGCTCATCGCGTGGTCTCCGTTCGCGTATCCAATAGCGGAGCAGACATCAGCGAAGCTGCCCGTAACGCTTGCTCTTGCGGCGGCGGATGATCAGATCCGAGCTCGGCTTGTTGCGGTTGCGCGTCGGGCCGCCCTTCGCGGGCGTGCCGGACTTGCTCACCGGGGCGCGCCCGCCCTTCGAGCGGCCGTCGCCGCCACCCAGCGGGTGGGCGTGGTGGCTCATCGCGACACCACGCGTCTTCGGACGACGACCCTTCAGACGGTTGATGCCCGCCTTGCCGACGCGACGGTTCTGGTGATCGGAGTTGCCGACCTCCCCAACCACCGCGCGGCACTCGACCGACACGCGTCGCATCTCGCCCGACGGCAGCACGATCGTCGCGTACCGGCCCTCGCGGTTCGTCAGCTTCGCGTACGACCCGGCCGAGCGGCAGATCTGCCCGCCCTTGCCGGGCTGCAGCTCCACGCAATGCACGTTGAGGCCGGTCGGGATGAATTTCAGCGGCATGCAATAGCCCGGCTGGGCCTCGATGGCCTCGTCCTGGCTGCTCAGCACGACGTCGCCGTCGCTCACGCCCTTGGGGGCGAGGTGGTAGCGCTTCTCGCCGTCGGCGTACTCGACGAGGATGATGTGGCAGGTGCGGTTCGGGTCGTACTCGACACCGATGACCTTGCCCTCCATCCCGTCGCGGTCGCGACGCTTGAAGTCGATCTTGCGATACATGCGCTTCACGCCGCCGCCGCGGCCACGCACGGTGATCTTGCCGTGGTGGTTACGCCCGCCCTTGCTGGGCTTGGGCGTGAGCAGCGAGCGCTCGGGCTTGGTCTTGGTGACCTCGACGTGCATATTGACCGACGCGTTGCGTCGGCCGGCGCTGGTGGGTTTGTAGACGCGGATCGGCATGATTCACTCCGGTCGTTGCTCGAGGCTCAGAAGAGCTCGATGACCTGGCCCTCCTTGATCCGTACGAGCGCCTTCTTCGTTGGCGGCTTGTGCACGTATCCGTAGCGGTAGCGACGCACCTTGCCCTTGCGGGTCTGCGTGCGGACGGCCTCAACGTTCACGCCGTAGATCGCTTCCACAGCCTCGCGGATGTCATCCTTCGTCGCCGAGCGGTCGACCTCGAACGCGTAGTGCCCGAGCTCGTTCATCTGATTCGTCGTCTTCTCGGTCAGCAGCGGCTTCTTGATCACGTAGTTGGGATGCATCACTCGCCCTCCCCATCAACGCCCGCCGGCTTTGGATTCGCGCCCGCAGGCACGTGCGTCCGCTTCTTGTACTCGCGGCGACGACGCTCCTTCTTCGGCTGGCGTCCCATGGGCTCGACCTTCGCCGCCTTGTCCGTCTGTGAGCTCGGGCCCGCGAGCCACGCCTCGAGCTCGGACTTCTCGATCACCAGGTAGCGGTGGTTGAGCATCTCGAACGCGGTGAGCTGGTCCGCTCGGCAGAGCGTGGCGTCATCGATGTTGCGAGCGCTCAAGCGGGCGTTCTTCGACCTCTCCGCGTCGCCGGAGAGCGCGACCAGCGCGGTGCGATCGATCTTGAG
>JBCAXI010000015.1:0-17599 GCA_038534175.1 Planctomycetota bacterium
GCTCCGGCTGCTCGGGCCCGGCGGTGCCATCCTCTATGCGACGTGCAGCCTCGAGCCCGAAGAGAACCGAGAACAGGCCGAGTGGCTCAGACATTGGCACGGCCTCGAGATCGAGACCGAGCGCGTGACCGAGCCGTCGGGCCTGCCGGGTGAGACGCTCGCGGGATATCACGATGGCTCGTACGCCGCACTGATGCGCCGCCCCGGCGCAAGATCCACCGCGTGAGGACGCGCACGGTGCGTACACTGCCCGCACGGCCGGCGCGGGGCGCAGGCCGCACACGCTGAGCGAGGGACCCCAGACGTGAAGCTCCTCGACATCTTGACGCCGGAATGCGTTCGAGCGCCGCTCGAAGCGGACAACAAAGAGAGCGCCATCCACGAGCTGGTGGATGTGCTCTCCCAGGCCGGTAAGGTCGACAACGCCGCCTCGCTCAAGGACGCCGTCTGGACGCGCGAGCAGACCCGCACCACCGGCATCGGGCACGGCCTCGCGATTCCACACGGCAAGTGCCCAGGCATGAACGACCTGGCGATGGCGATCGGCAAGCCCGCCAAGCCGATGGACTTTGAGGCCATCGACGGACAGCCCGTGGAACTCGTGGTCCTGCTCGCCAGCCCTCCGGATCGGACGAGCGACCACATCCAGGCCCTCGCGCGGGTCAGCCGCCTGATGACGCTCGAGGACTTCCGCACCAAGATCTACGCGGCCGATTCCTCCGACACGATCTTCGAATTGCTCGAGTCCGAGGACGGCGCCTGAACCGTCACGCGGCGTCGTGGCCCTTCCGCGCTGACAGCTCTTCTCTCGAGCCCACCGCAGCAGCAACGCCCGCGGCGATCGCCTCGATCCTGCCGTAGCAACGGTCAGCCTGTGCCCGGAACAGCGCGTACGGGAACAGCGTGATCAACGCGACCATCAGCCCAAACGCGGTGGTGAGCAGGGCCTCCGCGATGCCGCTGGCGACCGCCGACGGGTCCACCGCCGCCTCGCTCGCGTCCAGCAGCCGGAACGACCGGATGATGCCCGTCACCGTGCCGAGAATGCCGAGCATCGGCGCGGCCGTGACGATGGTGCTCAGCACCGTGCCGAATCGCTCCACCGAGTGCCGCGAGCCCTCGGCGAGATCCTGCGCCGCCGCTTCCACCACCGAGCGGTCACGCGTTTGCTTGGCTCGCTCGATGAGACCCGTCGCGAATTCGGCGTACACATCGTCGCCCGATTCGGCGATCGCAGCCGCCTCGTCGAGCCGCCCGGCGCAGGCCCGCTCGGCGATCTTCGAGGCGCGGCGCCCACGCCCGCCGCCATGCGTGCGAATCCAGTACACGCTCCGCTCCACGATCAGCGACACCGAGGTGAGACTCAGCGCGAGCAACGGGTACATCACCCACCCGCCCGTGCGGAACCAAGAGAACGCGTCGGCGAGTACAGGCGTGTCCATGCCAGCCATCCTACGGGCCGCCCGTGCCCAAGGGTCTAAACTGGCCCCGATGCCGATCGTCCATGAAGAATCGTCTGTAGTGCTCGGCGAGATTGAGTCGGCCCTCGAGCGGGTGATCGGGGAGCGGCTCCGGCCGGCCATCCTGCGTGACGCCGCGGCCTACGCCGCGCTCGGCGGGGGCAAACGACTCCGACCCATGCTCGCGTGGCGCTGCTGCGAGGCCGTCGGAACCGAGGGCTCGCGCTCGCTTCCCGCGGGCGTCGCCGTGGAGCTCGTGCACGCCTTCAGCCTGGTGCACGACGACCTCCCCGCGCTCGATGACGACGACCTGCGACGCGGGCGCCCGACGCTGCACGTGCACGCTGGCGAAGCGATGGCCATACTCGCGGGCGATGCGCTGCTCGCGCTCGCCTTCGAGGCGACGACCGACGCACAGGCGCTCGACTCCTCCGCACGACTGCGGCTCACGCGAGAGCTCGCCGTCGGCACGAGCGGCATGATCAGCGGGCAGGTGTACGACACGCTCGGCGGGTTCGAGCCCGAGCAGGCGGACTTGGATCGTCTCGAGACCACGCATCGCGGTAAGACCGGCGCGCTCATCCGCGCCGCCTGCCGCATGGGCGGCGTCTGCGGCGAGGCCTCGGCAGAACACCTCGAGTCCATCACCGCCTACGCCGACGCCATCGGGCTCATGTTCCAGATCGTCGATGACCTCATCGACGCCACACAAAGCAGCGAGCACGTCGGCAAACGCACCGGCAAGGACCAGGCCGCCGGCAAGCGCACGTATCCCGGGCTGCTCGGCCTCGAGGGCGCGCGAGACGCGGCGTCACGCCAGCACGAGCTCGCGCGAGCCGCGGCCAGGTCGCTCGGCGATGGCGGGGAGCCCCTCGCCGAACTCGCCGACAGCCTGGTCGCGCGAACCCGATAAAGAGAACAAGCGGCCCCAGGGCTCGCTACAATCATTTCAAGAACTTTTGAAATCCAGAAACCAGCACCGCACACCCGAACCTGCCCCCACGCCGCGGGCGAACGCCCCATACTGACCGATTCGTCACGAATGATCCGAGAGGCGCCATGACCCTGCTCCAGACCATTAACTGCCCAGCGGACCTCAAGGCGCTCGACATCGAGCAGCTCCCCGCACTCGCCGCCGAGATCCGAGAGGCCATCACCTCCCAGGTCTCCAAGAGCGGCGGGCACCTCGCACCGAACCTCGGTGTCGTGGAGCTCACGATCGCGCTGCACTACGTCTTCGACTTCGGCCACGATCGGCTGCTCTTCGACGTCGGGCACCAGTGCTACCCCCACAAGCTGCTGACGGGGCGCCTCGATCGTCTCGACAAGCTCCGCACGCGCGAGGGGATCGCCGGATTCCCCGAGCCACGCGAGAGCCCGTTCGATCTCTTCAGCGTCGGGCACGCGGGCACGGGCATCTCCACGGCCGTCGGCATGGCCCGCGGCGATGCGCTCAACGCCGAGTCCTTCGACAGCACGTCAAACCCCGACGGACGCCGCGTCGTCACGCTCATCGGCGACGCCTCGATCGTCAACGGCGTCGCGATGGAGGGCCTCAACAACGCCGGCACGCTCAAGCGCCAGTTCCTCGTGGTGCTCAACGACAACGGCATGTCGATCAGCAAGCCGCAGGGCGCGATGGCCCAGTACTTCGATCGCGTGCGACTAAGCCATATGTACAGCGACTTCAAGAAGTCAGCCCGCAAGGTGCTCGATCAGATCCCAGGCGGATCGCTGCTCGAGGACGCGTATCACAAAGCGGGCGAGGCGACCAAGGCGCTGCTTGACGACGGCGGCTGGTTCGAGCATTTCGGCCTCGTGACCGTCGGCCCGATCGACGGGCACGACATCCCCCAGCTCGTCGAGTTCCTCGCCGAGGCCAAGTCGTTCGAGCGGCCGATGGTGCTGCACGTGAAGACCATCAAGGGCAAGGGGCTCGACTTCGCCGAGGGCGACGCGACCAAGTTTCACTCGCCCAAGCCGTTCACCGTCGAGCACCTCGACGACGAGGGATGCCGCGTCGAGCTCAAGTCGGGCGGGCGGGGCTTCACCGAGGCCGCGGCCGACGCGATCATCGACCTGATGGAGCGCGATCCCAAGGTCGTCGCGTGCACCGCGGCGATGCCCGACGGCACCGGGCTGGCCAAGGTCATGCCACGATTCCCCGATCGCACGTGGGACACCGGCATCTGCGAGAGCCACGCGATGGACATGATGGCCGGGCTCGCCAAGACCGGCTGGAAGCCGTTCTTCGCGGTGTACTCGACCTTCCTCCAGCGGGCGTTCGATCAGGCGTTCCAGGAGGTCGCGCTGCAGGGCCTGCCCGTGCGGCTCATGCTCGACCGCGCCGGGCTGGTCGGGGGCGATGGCGCCGTGCACCACGGCTTCTGCGACGTCTCGATCCTGCGCACGCTCCCCGACGCTTGCCTGATGGCGGCGATGGACGAGCCGAGCCTCCGGGCCGCGTGCGAGCTGATGCGCACCTACGAGGAAGGCCTGAGCGCCGTGCGCTACCCGCGCGACGACGTCTCAACGCGCTTCGCGAACGACTGCCCGCCGTTCGTTCTGGGCAAGGCTCGACCGCTCACACCGGAGGTGGCCCCGGATCGGGCCGACGCCGCGGTGCTGGCGTACGGCGACGGCGCCATCGACGCGATGCGGGCCTCCGACGAGCTCGCGGGCGAGTACACGCTCGCGGTATACGACGCCCGCTTCGCCAAGCCGGTCGACATCGAGCTGATCGAGCGGCTCATCTCCCACGGCGTGCCGATCGTGACCGTTGAGGATCACGGTCTGCTCGGCGGATTCGGAGCGGCGGTCCTCGAGGCCGCGAACGAGCGAGGCCTCGACACCTCGGGCGTGCACCGCGTCGCGTTGCCCGACGCGTGGATCTACCAGAACGGGCGGGACCAGCAGAAGGCCGAGGCTGGTATCGACGCGACGGGCATCGCCCGGGCGATCCGCCAAGCCGTCACGCGTGCGTCCGAGTCCAAGCCCACCGCCTCGGGCGCCCTCTCGATCGAGTCCAAGTCGATCGACCCCGCCTCGCCGACGCCGCGCTGAACCGCTCATAGACTCACGACATGGGCCGCCGGGTTTTATTGCTAGTCAATCGCGACAAGCCCGACGCCGCGGAGGCGGCGACGCGCGTGCGCGCCTCCATTGAGCACCACGGGACGCTCGTGGCCGAGGACGAGGCCCGGACTGACGGCGTCGCATTGCCCGTCGACGCGGCCGATCTTGTCGTGGTGCTCGGGGGCGACGGCACACTGCTGACACAAGCCCGCCGGTGCATCGAGCTCGACGCGCCCATGCTCGGTGTCAACGTCGGCCGCCTTGGATTCATGAGCGCCTACGACGCCGAGGGCATCGAGAAGAACGGCGCCGCGCTGTTCGGTGACGGCGAACTCGAGCTCTCTACAGCTGCCATGCAGCGGGTCGACGTCTCAAGCCCCAGCGGCGCCACCCAGTCCTGCGGGCTCGCGCTCAACGAGGCCGTCGTCGCCGCGGGCTCGCCCTTCCGCATGATCGAGCTCTGCCTGCGGCTCGACGACGAGCCGGGGCCTCGGCTCGCTGGCGACGGGCTCATCGTTTCCACCCCGCTGGGATCGACCGCTTACAACCTCTCGGCGGGCGGTCCCATCGTGGCGCCGCACGTCGGTGCCTGGTCCATCGCGCCGATCGCCGCGCATTCACTGGCCTTCCGCCCGATCGTGGTGCCCGACTCGGCGACGATCACCATCGACACGCTGCGCGTCAACGAGGGCGGCACTTCGGTGGTGCTCGATGGGCAGACCTCGACGCTGCTATCAGAAGGCGATCGGGTGCACATCCGACGAGCCGATCGCGCCGTCCGTTTCGTCCGGGACCCCGCTGGCAGCTTTTGGGAGACGCTTATCGAGAAGCTGCACTGGGCCGCGGCGCCGGTGCTCAGGCCGCACGGCAAGATTTAACCAGCCCGCGTTCACGCCAGGAAGAGGGCCTCGGGATCTACGAACGCGATGAGCGTGTCGCCCGACTCGGGGCTAAGCGATCGATCGGGCGCCGCGAGCCGGAGTTGCTTCTCTGGCGTGACCACCGCCAGGATCAAAGCCGAGGCGCCGTAAAGCGTTCGGTAGTCGTCGAACGTGAACTCGTCGGACAGCGTGGTCGCCTTGATGACGTGCCCGCCCGCGTGACGGCTCGCGAGCGTCGAGAACGTCGCGTCGTCCGAGAAGGCCACGCGTCCGAGTCCGGTCCCAGCGCTCTCATCGCCCTTGCGCCTTTCTTTCATGGGCAACCGGTAGACACCGGCCCGCCCGAAGAGCGACGTGAATCGCTGCACCACGAGCGCGTTGACCTCCGAGTTGGGCGTTGCGGCGATTAGGCGCCCCAGGCCGGCCAGATCGATCTCCTCGAGCGCGTACTCCTCGAGCACGTTGCCGTAGTACGTGTCGATCTCGTCCATCCGCGCTTGGCGGATGCTCTCCCGATTCGTGTCGGCGAGGACGACCCGGAAGCCTCGCTTGCGGAGCGCCTGCGCCAGTCCTCTGGCCCACGCGCTGGCACCGACGATGAGCACGCCCTGGGGATTCTGGTCGGCCAGCCGGAGCTTGCGGGCAAGAGGGAGCGCCGTGAGCCCATACACCGCGACCGTGCCGAGGATCGCGGAGAATACGACCGGCGCGATCGCACGCGCATCCTCGCGCCCGCTCTCCTCAAGGGCGAGCGCAAACACCGACGCGACCGCGGCCGCCACGATGCCCCGTGGTGCCATCCACGCGAGGAAGCCCCGCTCCTGCCACGTCAATCCGCTCTTGGCGGTCGACGCCCACACGGAGAGCGGGCGGACGATCAGGAGCAGGATACCGACGAACACCGCCGCGCGCCAATCCAGCGAGCGAAGGTCATCCACCGTCAACCGCGCGCTCAGCACCACGAACAGCGAGGAGATGAGCAGGACGCGGAGGTTCTCCTTGAACTCGAGGATGTGGTGCACCGCCACCTGACGCTGGTTCGCGAGCACCATGCCCATGACGGTCGCGGCCAGCAAGCCCGACTCTTTCTGCACCGAGTCCGACGCGACGATCGCGACCACAACCAGCAGCAGCGACACCGGGTTCTGCAAGGCGTCGGGAATCAGAAAGCGGCGCATCGCCTGCATGAGAATGAGCGCACACAGCACGCCCATCCCGCCTCCCACGCCGATCGTCTTGACCAGCGACATCACGATGCTCGCGAAGGCGTCGTCCGCCCCACCCGCGGCGATGACCTCGAATACCAGCACCGCGAGCGTGGCACCGATCGGGTCGATGATGATCGACTCCCATTTCAGAATCGGTCCGACCTTGCCCTTCGGACGCACGTGCTGCAATAGCGGCCCGATCACCGTTGGGCCGGTCACCACCAGGATCGCTCCGACGAGGATCGAGAGATCGGTCGGAAGCCCCAGCACAAACTTTGCGGCCCCGGCGGCGCCGACCCACGCGACCAACGCCCCCACGCTCACGAGATTCCGGATCACACGTTTGACGCCCGTGATCTCACGAAACGTCAGCGTCAGCCCGCCCTCATACAAGATGACGCCCACCGAGATGGAGACCAGCGGCAGCAGCAGTTCGCCGAACAGGCCGTCGGGGTCGAGCAGCGGAGCGCCGTTGCCCGAGATCAGTACCCAACCGGGCCCCGCGGCGAGCCCGACGCAGAGCAGGAGCAAAATCGACGGCAACCGAATGCGCCACGCGAGCCACTGCGCGCCCACACCCAGCACAATGATCAAGGCAATCGGAAGCATGGCGCCGTGCAACTCGGGCTCCTTGCGGACGCGTGCCGCGAGCGAGAGCCTACTGACCTCGGCGCTGCGCTGGATCGAGCAGCCGGCGCAGCACGCCGATCGCGTACGCCGCGGCGATCCGCGGCATCGCGTGCAAGAACGCCTCGGTCGCGTGCGCATCCGCGCGGTCCGAGATCGCGCGGATGACCAGGCAAGGCGTGTCGTGCTCATGGCACACCTGCGCGACCGCGGCGCCCTCCATCTCCACCGCGAGCGCCTCGGGCAGCATCGCTCGCAGCGCTCCGATCCGGTCGTTGTCCGTGAAGAACTGGTCCCCCGTTGCGATCAGTCCCGCGTGCGCTCGGGGCGCGTCGATCCCGAGTGAGCCGGATCGTGCCTCGCCGAGCGCTGTGTCGAGGTCGTGCGTGAGAAAGGCCTCCGCCGCTCGCGTCGCCGCTTGGGCGTCGCCTTCCGGGGCCACGAATCTCGATCGGCCAAGCAGCGGCGCCTCGTGCCGGGGAAACAGAGGCGAGGCGTCGAGATCGTGCTGGATGGTCTCGCGTCCGATGACCAGATCACCCACGCGGACGCCCTCGCCCACGCCGCCGGCGAGCCCAGTCATGATGACCCCGCCCACATCGAATCGAGTCAGCAACTGCGTGGCGGTTGAGGCCGCGGCGACCTTCCCCACCCGGGCCATCACGATGACCACGTCTCGACCGAACAGGCGACCCGAGTGGTACTCACGGAGGCCCGCGTGCTCGACGCGACGACCCTCGAGGGCGCCGTCGAGCGCCGCGATCTCTTCGGGCATCGCGGTCATCACGCCGAGTCGCGATGAGGTGTCGAGCAGTGTGCGCACAACAAAGGCTCCCGTCGGCCCTCAAGGGCGAGCGGGAGCCTAGCGATCGATTAGGAGACCGGTGTCAGAAGTTGATCTTGAAGTAGAGCATGCCGCCTGTGTTGCCACCCTTTTCGAAGTCCTTGCCGTCGGTCCACAGGTCGACCGAGAGCTTGCCCTTGGCCTTGGGCCCGAAGACCTTGGCCATGTCGACCGAGGTGATCGGGACGGTCACGCTGTAGGCACCCGAGGAGGGCTTCTTCGGCTTCGCGTTCAGCTTGAACTTCGAGGGGTCGGGCGTGTTCGGATCGGCCTTGGAGCTCTGTTTCTTGGCGACATCAGCGATCGCTTTTGCGGCCGCGGTCACGATCTTCTGGTCGATGTTCTTGCAGACTTCTTTCTCGAGCAGCTCCAGCGTCTTCTTGTCAAACTTGTCTCCCGGCACGGCCTTGGAAACCTTCTCGGCGGCCTTCTGGCAGGCCTTCTCGAGTCCGGACTTGGCAGCGGGAGGGGCGGTCGGATTGGGCATCGGGGCGGCTCCTGAGCGGGCTGATTCGAGCGGGAAGGGAGCCAAACGGCCCCTCGTACCAACACGCGAAGTCCACCGCCAGACCCCGTCATCGAGGCCCCAAAACGAGCCCACAGGCCGATCGCAACCCAAGCCCGCGCGGGAGGACTCGAACCTCCGACCTGCCGATTAGAAGTCGGCTGCTCTATCCAACTGAGCTACGCGCGGCCTGGGCGAGTCTACGGCGGAGATCACGCCCGGCGGGCCACGGCGCCTCGCCGATCACAGCCCTATCCTGTCGCGTCAAGCCGGAATGGTTCCGGAATGACGGGAACGGCCTGCGCTTGAGCCAGACGACCACCACAGCGAGTCCGGCGGACCTCGGAACGGGCGAGCTCGCACGAGGGCTGGTGCCCTCTTTCCGAGCCCTGTTCGAGACGACCAAGCCGCGACTGACACGCCTCGTCGCGATCACGGCCCTCATGGGCCTTGCGATCGGTCTGCTGCGCGCGGGCGTCACCGACGTGGGCGTCGCGCTGTGGACCGCGCTGACCTGTGTGCTCGGTACAGCGTGCTGCGCCGCGAGCGCCAACACGCTCAACCAGTACACCGAGCGAGCCCTCGACCGGCGCATGCAGCGAACGAGCGGCCGCCCGCTCCCTTCGGGAAGACTCACTCCCGCGAGCGTGCTTCGCTTCGGCCTTCTCGCGGGCGCCTTCGGCGGCGTCGTGCTCGCGTTGGCGGCCGGCTGGATCGCCGCGGCGATTGGTGTGCTCTCGATCGCGATCTATGTGCTGATCTACACGCCCATGAAAACGCGCACGCCTTGGTGCACGCTCGTGGGTGCCGTGCCAGGCGCGTTGCCTCCCCTGATCGGCTGGGCCGCGGCCGCGCAAGCGTCGACAACGCACGGGCTCGAACCCATCGGATGGCTCGGTGGTTGGTCGCTCGTCGGTCTTATGGTCGTCTGGCAGATGCCCCACTTCTGGGCGATCGCGTGGATGTACCGTGACGACTACGCCGCAGGCGGCTTTCGAGTGCTGCCCGCGATCGATCGAGACGGGCAGCGGACGGCTCGGTCAATCCGCCTGTGGTCGCTCGGGCTCATTCCGGCGAGTCTGCTCCCGTGGTGGGCGATGCCTGATCTGATCGGGCCCGCGTACGCCGTGGCGGCGATCGTGATGGGCGTGCTGTTCGTGCTCGCCGGTCTTCGGGTCGCCGAGTCTCGTGCGAAGCGTGACGCGCGACGGCTGTTCTTCGCGTCCATTGCGTACCTTCCGTTGCTGCTCGCCGTGCTGGCGGCCGACGCCGCTTGGACCGCGCTCGTTTGAATCGCCCATCGCCCGCGATCTCCACCGAACGCCTTCACATGCGGTACCTCGTCGCCCGAGCGCGCGGCGAGCGAGGGCCGCGAGCCGTCCGCCACGCGCTTCGCGGCATCGATCTGGCGATTACCCAAGGCTCGATCATCGCGCTCGTCGGCGCGAACGGCAGCGGCAAGTCCACGCTCATCCGGTTGATGGGCGGCGCCGAGCCACCGACGGAGGGGGCCGTCCGTCTCCGAGGCCTCGACCCGAGGCGCGCCTCCGCCCGCGCACGATTGGGCGTGGCCTTCCAGTCGCCATCGCTCGATCCGCTGCTCACGATTCGAGAGAACCTGCGATTGCATGGGCGGCTGTACGCGATGTCACAAGCCGACATCGAGTCCGCCACCCGTCGGCACGCCGAGTCGCTGGGGGTCGCCGAACGCCTCGACGACCGGGTCGGTGCCCTCTCCGGCGGGCTCGCTCGCCGCACCGACCTTGCACGCGTCCTGCTCACCGACCCCGACATCGTGCTGTTAGACGAGCCCTCGGCCTCGCTCGACGCCGAGTCGCGCCGCGAGCTCGCAGCGCTCATCCGACGCATGCGCGACGATTCGGGCGCCACCGTCGTGCTCAGCACCCACCTGCTCGATGAGGTCCGCGAGGCGGATCGCGTGATCGTGCTGCACGACGGGGCCATCACGCTCGACCTCTCCGCCGACGCGTGGCAAAACCGCACGCAGCAGAGCCGCCTGCGCGTCAGCCGAATCGACGCAGGCGGCGATGATGCACGCGTGGCCGAGATCGTCGAGCGATTTCACCTGCGACCCCAACCCACGCCCGACGGCGGCTGGACCGTTCCGATTCTTGACGACCAGCGTGGCGCCGCCCTCGCCCACGCGTTCGCCGAGCGCGGGGTCGCGTTTGAGATCGGCGCGCCACGCATCGAGGACCTGGTGCTCACCGCCTCGCACCACGAGCGCCGCGAGCGCGACGAGCCATGATCGCGGCCATCGCTTCCATCGCGGGCCGCGACCTCAAACGCCTCGCGCGTCAGCCGACGCGCGTCGTCGCGACCATCGGCACGCCCGTGCTCGTCTGGATGCTGCTGATCGGCGGATTCGGCGGCAGCGAGCTTGCCGAGGGGTCGTACGCCGCCTTCGCCCTGCCCGGCGCTCTGACCATGGTCGTGCTGTTCGGATCGATCTTCGGCGCCATCTCGATGATCGAAGACCGCCAGGCCGGCTTGCTCCGCGCGATGCTTGCAAGCCCGAGCCCACCCATCGCGATCGCGATCGGCAAGCTGCTCGGTGGCGGCGTGGTCTGCTTCGCCCAGGCCCTGGCCCTCCTCCCCGCGGCGTACCTCGTGGGGCTTTGGCCGGGCCCGGTGGACCTGCTGCTCGCCGCCGCCGTGCTCGCGTGCGTTGCCACGGGCATCGGCGGCCTGTGCATCGCCTCGGCCTGGCTCGTCCGGTCCACGGGTGGGTTTCACGGCATCATGAACCTCGTCCTCATGCCCTTGTGGCTGCTCAGTGGCGGCGTGTTCGGCGAATCCAACGCCACCGACTGGATGAACCGTGTGGTGAGCCTGAATCCTCTCGCGTGGCCCACCCACGCGCTGCGCGCGGCGTTGGAGGGACAGACGGTGCAATGGGGGCCAATGATCGGATCCCTCGCGTTCGCCACCGGCGGCGCCCTGTTCGCACTGCTCGTCGTGGCGCGTCGCCCGCGAGCGCCCCGCGCTCTCGCACGCCTCGCTGGAGATCGACATGCCTAAGTGGTTCGCACCCGTGTTTGCCATCACGCTGCTGGGACTCGCGGCGACCGTGGCCGCGCTGGTTATCGTCTCGTCCGGCCCGACGACCGCGGGGTCCTCGGATCCGGCGGACGGCGCGGTCTCCGACCCTTTGGAACCGGACCCCGGGCTCGATCAGTTCCAGATTCCCGAGTTCACGCTGGTCGACCACGACGGGCAGCCCGTCGACCAGACGTTGTTCGAGGGCGAGATCACGATCCTGGACTTCATCTTCACGAACTGTCCGTTCGCGTGTCCGTTCATGGGCGCCGCGATGCTCCAGCTCCAGAGCGAGCTTCAGGACACACCGGTGCGCTTCGTCAGCGTGACGGTCGATCCGGAGCGAGACACGCCCGAGCGTCTGCGTCAGTACGCCGAGGAGGGCCTCGGCGGCGCCGACCTGACACGATGGCGATTCCTCACAGGCGATCGCGACGTCATCTACTCGATGGTGCGGGACGAGCTGAAGTTCCAGCTCGCGACTGACGAGTCACGCACGATCCCCCTCAAGCAAGGCGGAGAGATGTTCAACATCGCCCACCCCACAAAGCTCTTCCTCGTCGGGCCCGATCGCCAAGTCATCGCGCTCGCCTCGTACAACAGCCCCGCCGAGATCGCCGAGCTGGGCGTTCGAGCGCGAGCCGTCACGTCGCGTTGATGCCGGTGTGTCGCCCGCGAACGGGCCGAAGAGTTCCAGGTCGATCAGCCGCCTGGCGAGGTGGGCCCTAGCCCGCTCTTTGGCCCGGCAGAGCTCGATCGCGAGCTGCGGGCTGATCTCGTTCCGCATCGTGTTGTTTGAGCTTCTGTATGCCACGGAATTTCCAGTTGTTGACGGTCGAGACTCGAACGTCGAGCGATGCGGCGGCGGCCTGGTAGCTCATGCCCCGGCACACAATCAGGTGCAACGCCTCGCGCTCTCCGCGGCTCAGGCGCTCGATCGCCCGCTCCAGCGCTCGTTGTTCGTCGTCCGCTCCACCCGCTTGCCGCCCGGCGTTATCCCCCGCCGGGCTCGATGATCGGCTGACCTCCTGCTCGATGAACGCCTCGAGCCGTCGCCGACGCCTGTGTGATCGCTTGATCAGGTTGTCCGCCACTTTGAGAAGGTAGCTCACCGAGATTTCTTTCTGTTCGAGGTCCGCGACCGACAACATGCGCACGAACACCTCCTGCGCTACGTCCTCGGCGGCGGCTGGGTCGACCGATCGACGGGCGAACAGGTACACCCGCTCGTAGTAACGCTCGAACAGATCCATCACGATCGCTTTGCGTGACATCGCGGCCATGGAGAACGCTCCACCTCTCCGGGCTGCCCCGGTCGCCAACCATTCGTCGCGCGCCGCTTCCACCCAACGACGCGAGCCTCCCCTCACGCCTCAGACGACGTTGTCCGTCGGGTCCACGGCAAGATGCCGCAAAAGAACAGGACCCGATCGGGATACCGCCATCTCCCTGAGTTAGCGGACCCGAGCTTGACTCGGGTAGAACCCCCAGTAGGGGCCCATCTTTCAACAGGATGCCCAGATTCACAGCTTCTCTGTCGAAAGGCAACCCCCTAGGTCTGTGTTTTCCTCGTAGCCGTGGCAGATTGGGCGAAGTTAAGCCCACTCAAAGGGGCGAGAAAATAACATGCGCCGCACAGATCAACCAACAGCCTGCCGTTTCGACCCGGTCCTCAGTGCCGACGAGCTCCGCATGCTCAGCGACACCGAGGCCGACCCCCCGACGCCCGGTCGCAACGATCGCCCGCCCGAGCCCATCGCCGACGGGCCCCGCGCGATCCACCGCCCGTCGGAGATGAGCCGTCAGGCCTTCTGCCGAGGTCGGCGCGTTCGCTTCCCTCGTGGCGCGTGACCGCGAGACTTCGCCATCAGCGCCTCGATGTCGTCGGCCTCGATGGGGATCGCGCTCGACAGGTTCTTTCGCCCGTCGCTCGTGACGAGCACGTCGTCCTCGAGTCGCACGCCGATCGCCTCGTCTTCCAAATACACCCCTGGCTCAATGGTCACGACCATGCCCGGCTTCAACGGCGTGTCCGGATCGACGTCGTGGACCGCGATGCCGAGGTGGTGTCCGATGCCGTGCACGAACGTGTCACCGAAGCCCGCGGCGTCGATGATCTTCCTTGCCGCGGCGTCCACCTGCGACATGAGCGCCCCCGGCTTGACCGCACGGATCGACGCCCGCTGGGCCTTGAGCACCACGTTATAGACCTCGCGCTGTCGCGCCGTGAACCGACCCGAGACCGGCAGGCACCGCGTGATGTCGGACGCGTAGCCGTGATACTCCACGCCGTGATCGATCAGCATCAGATCACCGTCGCGCAGGTCGTCCTCGTTCTCGATGTAGTGCAGCACCGTCGCGTTGACGCCGCCGGCGGCAATGATGTCGAACGACGGCCCCACGCCCCCGCCGCTACGAAACGCGTGCTCGATCGTGGTCTGCACTTCCGCCTCGCTCACGCCCGGACGCACGACGCCAGCGGCCGCCTCGAACGCGTCACGCGTGATGTCGATCGCACGCTGCATGATCCGGCGCTCGCCCGCCGACTTCACCGACCGGAGCCGCGGCAGCACCTCCGTGCGATCCTCGATGGAGACCCCGACCATGCGCTCGGAGACCCTGCGGAACAACGCCAGATCCGTCGAGACCGGCTGCGTGTGCGCCGCGAAGGCGTGCAGACACGCCAGCCGCTTCGTGCGTCGGGCGCCCTCCGAGAGCGCTCGCGGCATGGCCCAAGTCCGCATCATCCGCTCAAACCCGAGACGCGAGCGCAGCTCGTCGCCGATCGGATCGCGGCGCCCGTCCCACACCTCGAGGTCGGGATCGCGCGGCTTGAGAAACAGCACACAACGCCGACGCGCGTCGGGCGCCGACGGATCGAATAACACGTGTGCCCCAACCTCGTGCCGAAGCCCCGTCAGGTAGAAGAAGTGATCGTCCGATCTTGGGCGGCCCAGTCGCGAGCCACCGCCATCGCCCGACGAGACCACGCCCACAGAGCCTTTGAGCGCGCGGAGCACGGCCGCGCGTCGCTTCACGTACTCATCCGTGCTGATCTCGATCGATTTGCCCGCTCTGCTCGCCATGGTCCACCTCGTCTCGCGATGTCGGATCGCGGAAACGCAGCGTAACCGTGTCGCGTTCAACAAGGAGCGTGCCACACGCCCAATCGAACGATCGCGTCTCCCCCGATGCCGAGCGGATCGCCTCGACCGCCGGCCGGAGCAGCCGCTCTGGCAGTCGGTCCTGCCCCGCGAAGCGTGCGGCCACGCGCTCCGCGACAGCGGCCCGGAGGGTCTCGGCGACCAACGCCGGCGGCATCTCTCGCAGTGCCGCCCGCGACCATGTCGGGGCATCACCCAGCCGCGCGCAATCGGTCGCGATCCGCGCGTGCATCGACAGGACCTGCTGCACCTCACGCATCACGCGCGCGGTCGCGGCCGCCCGGTGCGGCGCCGAGGGACGCAACGTTCGCAATACCGGCGTGACGTGCTCACGCAGGGCCGCACGAAGCCGCCCGACATCTCGGTTGCTCTCATCCTCAGCCCACGCCCAGCCCGCCGACTGGCAGATCCGCTCGGCGTCGGCTCGATCGAGATCGAGCATCGGACGGATCAGTCGCGTCGTCTCGTCGAGCGGGCGAGCGGGGGCGACGCCGCGGAGCCCCGCGACCCCAGCGCCGCGCAGCAGCGCCATCAACAGCGACTCGAGCTGATCGTCCGCGTGGTGCCCGGTCGCCACGAATCGGCAGGCGTGGTTCTTCGCGAGGCTCGCGAGCGACTCGTAGCGTGCGTCCCGGGCGTTCGCCTCGGCGTTGCCCGGTCGTCGGAGCACCTCCACGTCCGCCTCGACGTAGGGCAGGCCCAGCCGATCGGCCAAGTGTTCTGCCTGGTGCGCGTCCGAGGCGACCTCCGACGGGGAACGAAGGTCGTGCCGCACGTGGGCGATCACCAGGTTGGATCGGGAGCTGTTGACCGATCGCAACGCGATCGCGAGCGCCGACGAGTCGGCCCCTCCAGAGCACGCCACGAGCGTGCGGCGCTGGTCATCGGGCGTCGGGCCGGTCAGCCGTCGCCACGCCGCGCCGACCGAGGCGACGAACGGATCTCGCCGCTCAGGAAGCCGAATTGGCGCATCGCCGCACACATGACGATACTAGTGGCGGCATGCAGGCGATCGAACCATCCAATCGGGCCGGGGCGGGTGACGAGGCACAGGTGCCCCTGGGCCCGCCCGCGCCGCTGCCGATCGAGGCGCCGCCGCCAAGCGAGCTCTCGACAAGGCCATCGACGGAGCTGTCGACCGAAACGACGACGCCATCCGTCACCCAGAACGCGGAGCCCAACGCCGCGCCAGACGCCGAACTCGCCGACGAATCGCCAAGCCCCATGCTGTCGATGGTGCTGCTGGGCGTCGCGGCGTTCGCGTTGTTTACCGTGATCATGCGCACCTATCGCCGACGCGGCGGGAGCCGAGCACGGGCCGAGGCCTCGGCCGCCGAGCGGATTGCAGAGATCCGGGCCGACGCCCACGATCGATCGGGGGCCGATGACGCCTCCGCCGAGGCGGTCGATCTCATCACCTCGCTGATCGCCCAGCTCGACGCCCGCGCCGCACGGCTCGAGACACTGGTCGAACGCGCCGAGCACGCCATCGCGCAGCTCGATGAATCACCCGGGTCCCCCCGCCGCCCCCACGCCGACACACCCATCTCGCGCATCGTGCCCGACGCGGCCGAGGCGCCTCGCGTGTCGGACTCGATCCACCAGCGCGTCTACGACCTCGCCGACGCGGGCCAGGGCCCGGTCGACATCGCTCGAGCGTTGGGCCAGCCGACGGGACAGATCGAGCTGATCCTCGCGCTGCGTCGCAGGGCGTGATCGCGACCGCTCGGCGTCGCGCCTCAGGATTCTGCGAGGTCTGTTCCGCATTCGGGGCAGAACCCCGAACGCAGGCCGCGCGTGTCGTAGCCGCAGTGTGAGCAGCCTCGCGCGAGGCCCTTGAGCAGGCGCCCCACGAACCATCGCCCGGACAAGAACATGTACGCGCCGAGCACCGCCATCCCGATGGGCACGCTCGCCGCGATCGCGGCCGCCGTGAGCGACATCGTCGAGGGCTGACGCCCCGCGAACGCGCTCTGCGCCACCATCCGCACGACCACGCTCGCCAGGGCGTTCGTGTTCCAAAGCACCAGCGCCAGACCCACGACGCGCACAAGCACCGTGAGCGTGAGGCGCCACTTCTGCAGCGACACGCCTAGCCCTCCGCCCAGTCGTCCTCGAACAGCATGCCCTTGGCGACCGCCGCGGCGTCGCCCGACTCGATCATGCCCGCCACGGGATACGCGCAGTAATCAAGGCTGAACGCGCCCGCGGGGCGGTGATTGCCTGAGAAACCGAGCCCACCGAAGGGCAGCTTGCTCGACGCGCCCGCCGTGCCGCAGTTGACGTTCACGCAGCCCGCTCGCGCCTCGCGAGCGAAGCGCTCGATCGCCGCCTGGTCGCTCGTGAAGATCGAGGCGGCAAGACCGAACCGCGTCGCGTTGGCCTGCTGGATCGCCTCATCCAGCGACGAGACCACACAGATGCGCAGCAGCGGCCCGAACACTTCCACATCGCAGCCCGCGTCGCGGCCATCGGTCGCAGAAAACCGATCGACTCGCACGATGGAGGGCGTCACGTACGCACCGCCGCCGGGCACACTCGGTGCCGTAGCCTCGAGCAGCACCTCACCAGACGCGCTGAAGGACGCCTGCGACGAGAGCACCGCGTCGCGCGCCGCCTCGTTGATCGGCGGACCCATGAAGATCGGATGCTCCGACCGCGGCGCCCCCACCACGAGCGTGGACGCGGACTTGAGCACGGCGCCGATGAACCGCTCCGCCACCGCCTCGTGCACGATGACCCGACGCGTGCAGGTGCACCGCTGGCCGGTCGTGA
>JBCAXI010000016.1:0-17580 GCA_038534175.1 Planctomycetota bacterium
GAGGTGGTCGAGGCGTCGGGCGGTGTCGTCGGCGTCGAGCCGCAGATGTCTGGGCCGCGATGTCACCGAGTCGGTCATCCTCGGCGACATCGCGGCCCAGCTCATCGACCACGCCTCAGACACAGAGGTCGGCCACAAGCGACAACTCGGCGGCTCGCAGGTGCTCTTCCAGGGCCTCCAACGCGGCGACCTCGACGTCTACCCCGACTACACCGGCACCATCCGCTACGAGCTGCTCGCGGGGACCAACCCCGACCCGGCCAAGTCGATCGCCGAGCTCCTCGAGCCCCTTGGCCTCGGCGTGATCGGACCGATCGGGTTCAACAACACCTACGCGATCGGCATGAACAAGCCCCGCGCCCGTGAGCTCGGGATCGAGACCATCTCCGATCTTCGCGACCATCCCCAGCTGGCGATCGGGTTCAGCAACGAGTTCATGGACCGCGCCGACGGCTGGCCCGCCCTCCGCGAGGCGTACGACCTGCCACAAACCAAAGCCCGCGGCATCGAGCACGCCCTGGCCTACACCGCGCTGGCGAGCAACCAGATCGACGCGATGGACCTGTACTCGACCGACGCCGAGATCGCCGAATACGACCTGGCCGTGCTCGACGACGACCGCGCGCACTTCCCCCGGTACGACGCGGTCGTGCTCTATCGGCTCGACCTCCGCGAGCGCGCGCCCGACGCGGTCGCGTTGCTCGAGCGCCTCGCCGGCGCGATCGACGAGCCGACGATGATCGCGATGAACCGCCGCGGCAAGGTCGACCGCGTGCCCACGCCCGTGGTCGCGCGAGACTGGATCGCCAGCGCACTCGACATCCAGACGCGCGCCGACGTGACGCCCCTCTGGACCCGGCTGCTGCGCCACCTGCGCGAGCACGTGGTCATGGTCGGCGCGTCGCTGCTGGCGGCGATCGCGCTGGCCGTGCCGCTCGGCGTCGCCGCGGCGCGATACCGCACGCTCGGCCAGGGCATCCTCGGAGGCGTGGGCATCCTCCAGACGATCCCGGCGATCGCGATGCTCGTGTTCATGATCCCGCTCTTTGGGCTCGGATTCGCGCCCGCGGTCGCCGCGCTGTTTCTCTACTCACTATTGCCCATCGTGCGCAACACGCACGCGGGGCTCACGAGCATCGACGCGGGCGTTCGAGAGTCCGCCGAGGCCCTCGGCCTCCCGCCGATGACGCGGCTCGTGCGCGTCGAGCTGCCCCTCGCCGCGCGATCCATCCTCGCGGGCGTCAAGACCGCGGCGGTCATCAACGTCGGCACGGCGACCCTCGGCGCGTTCATCGGCGCGGGCGGGCTCGGGCAGCCGATCGTCACCGGCCTGCGCCTGCAAGACACGGGGCTGATCCTGCTCGGCGCCGGCCCCGCGGCGGCGCTCGCGATCGGCGTGCAGTTCCTCTTTGACGTGTTCGAGCGTGCGATCACGCCGCGCGGCCTGCGCGCCCGTGGCTCGTAGCGATATTCCCAAAAACTGAATCAAAAGGACGGTTGGCGCTGCCGGATCGCACCGCTAGTCTTCATGGTCCGTGCGCCCACGGCGCGAAGGAGCCCGTCCCGTGACACAACAGGCCGCCCGCGCATCGCACGCGATCAGGGCCGACACCGCGTCGGAACGAGACGACCTGCTACAACGCTACCACGCGGTGCGCAGCGCGACGGATCGTCTCGTCGCGCGCCTGACCGACGAGGACATGGCCGCGCAGGTCCGCACGGAGGCCAGCCCGACCAAGTGGCATCTGGCGCACACGACCTGGTTCTTCGAGACGTTCATTCTCGAGGCCCACGAGGCCGGGTTCGCGCCGTTCCACGAGGACTTCCGCGTCCTGTTCAACAGCTACTACAACAGCGTGGGCGCCCAGCATCCGCGCGAACGGCGCGGCGCCCTCACACGCCCCACCAGCGAGTGCGTCCGCGGATACCGCAACGCCACCGATCAACGCGTCGCGCGACTCCTCAGCTCGTGCGACGACGCCACCTTCGGCAACATCGGCCCCGTGCTCGAGATCGGACTCCAGCACGAGCAGCAGCACCAGGAGCTCATCCTCACCGACCTGAAGCTCCTGCTCAGCTTCAACCCGCTCTACCCGGCCTACACCGACTTCGACGTCACGCTGCCCGTGCCCCCGCCGACCCGCGACGTCGAGTTTCTTACCTTCGAGGGCGGCCTGGTCGAGATCGGCCATCGGGGCGGCGCCTTCGCCTACGACAACGAATCACCTCGACACAAGGTCTGGCTCGAGCCCTTCGGGTTCGCCGACCGACTCGTGACCAACGCCGAGTACCAACGCTTCATCGACGACGACGGATACCAGCGCACCGGGCTCTGGCTCAGCGAGGGCCTCGCGGCCGTGCGTGCCAACGCGTGGACCGCGCCCGCCTACTGGACCGAACGCGACGGCGTGTCACACGAGTTCACGCTCGCCGGCCTGCGCCCGCTCGATCCGTGCGCGCCCGTCTGCCACATCAGCTTTTATGAGGCCGACGCCTACGCGCGCTGGTGCGCTGGGCGCGACGAGGGCGTGCGTCTGCCGACCGAGGCCGAGTGGGAGCACGCGGCCGCGACGAGCGACGCGCACGACGCGCGTTCCTGCGTGCTCGACACGCCGGGCGCCCATCCAGAACGCGATGATCCATCGATCGCCGAGAGCGCCAGAGGCCATCCGCGACAGCTCCTCGGCGCGTGCTGGCAATGGACCGGCTCGGCGTACCGCCCCTACCCGGGCTATCGCCCGCCCGCCGGCGCGCTGGGCGAGTACAACGGCAAGTTCATGTGCAACCAGCACGTCCTCCGAGGCGGCTCGGTCGCCACACCCCCGGAACACACCCGGCCCACGTACCGCAACTTCTTCCACCCCGACGCCCGCTGGCAATTCGCCGGCATCCGTCTGGCGCGTGACGCGAACTGATCCAAGATTCTCCTCGCCTGTTCACCCCGACCTCCACCGGGAGCCGATCTCCCGGGAAGGCCCTTGCATGCCCGCGCCCGACGCCGTCGATCGAACGAACGCCATCCTTCATCCCACGAACCACCCCACGCCCGGACGCGACCCCGCCGGGCACGCGGGCGATATGTCCAGCGATCTGGCCGACTTCATCGCGGGCGATCCGACGGTGGTGGACCTTCCCGAGGACGGGCTGCAGCTGCTCGACTGCCACCCGAGCGAGGGCGACATGCGGGCCGAGGTGCTCGCGGGCCTGTCGCGCACGCCGCAGAAAACGCTGCCGACCAAGTACCTCTACGACCGCCGTGGCTCGGAGCTGTTCGACCAGATCACCGAGCTCGACGCGTACTACCCCACGCGCACGGAGCTCGCGATCTTGGACGAGCGGCTCGCGGAGATCGCCGGGCTCGTCGGGCCCGACGCCGCGATCGTCGAGCCCGGCGCCGGCTCGTCGCTCAAGATCCGTCGATTGCTTGACGCGCTCGATCGCCCCTTCGCGTACGCGCCGGTCGAGATCTCGCGCACGCACGTGATCGCCTCGGCCCGAGCGCTCGCCGACGACTACCCGGATCTGACCGTCGCGCCCGTGTGCGCCGACTTCACCGGCTTCATCGCGCTGCCCGACGCGGTGCGCGAGGCGCCGGGCAAGCGCGTGGTGTTCTTTCCTGGCTCCACGATCGGCAACTTCGAGGCCCCGATGCGCCGCGCCATGCTCGAGCGCTTCGCCGAGATCGTCGGCGAAGACGGGCTGCTGCTCATCGGCGCCGACCTGATCAAGGACACCCGGACGCTGCACGCCGCATACGACGATCCCGACGGCGTGACCGCGGCGTTCAACCTCAACTACCTCGAACGCCTGAACCGCGAGCTCGACGCCGACTTCGACCTCGCCCGCTGGTCGCACCAGGCCGTGGTCAGCCGCGAACGCTCACGCGTCGAGCTCAGCGTGCGCTCCGAGCGAGCGCAGACCGTCCGCGTCGCCGACCATGCCTTCGAGTTCGCCGAGCACGAGACCATCCACACCGAGAGCTCGCACAAGTTCACCGAGCAGAGCTTCGACGCCGAGGTCACCGCCGCGGGCTTCACGAAGCGCCTCGGACGCTGGACCGACTCAAGCGACCTCTTCAGCGTCTCGCTCTACGCGCGCCGTTGAGCCCCGGGCCTACCGGCCCGACGCGAAATACCGCTGCGTGCCCGTCGCCTCGATCGCCGAGGCCAGGCGCTTGAGCGCGTGCGCGTAGGCGGCCGTGCGCATCGGCGCTTTGTGCTTCTTGGCGATCGCCTCGATCGCGCGGAACTCGCGGGCCATGCGCCGCTGCAGGCGCTCGTGCACCGTCTCCAGCTCCCAGTAGTCGCCCGTGCGGTTCTGCACCCACTCGAAGTAACTCACGGTCACGCCGCCGGCGTTTGCCAGGATGTCCGGGATCACCTTGACGCCGTTCTCGAAGAGCACGGGGTCGGCGATGCTGGCGACCGGGCCGTTGGCCAGCTCGACGACGGTCTTGGCCTTGATATCGCCCATGTTCTCTTGGGTGATGACACCCTCGAGCGCCGCGGGCGCCAGGATGTCGACATCGAGCTCGAGCAGCTCCTCGTTGCTGATCTGTTTCGCGTCGACCTCCTCGCAGACGCTGCCCTCGCAGTAGACCGCCTTGAGGCGCCGCGACTCGTTCTTGATCTTGATCAGGCTCGGCACATCAAAGCCCGCCTCGCGGTAGATGCCGCCGCGCGAGTCGCTGACCGCGACGATCTTGTACCCGTCATCGTGCAACAGTCGCGCAAAGTGCTGGCCCGCGTTGCCAAAGCCCTGCACGGCGACCGTGATCTCGCCGGGCTTCCAGCCCTGGTCCCGCTCCATCTCCTTGACGATGTAGTACGCGCCGCGCGCCGTCGCGTCGTCACGCCCCAAGCTCCCGCCCAGCTCGATGGGCTTGCCCGTGATGACCGCGGGCGTGCGCTTGCCCGCGAGCGTTGAGTACTCGTCCATCATCCAGCCCATGACCGTGGCGTTGGTGTAGACATCGGGCGCCGGGACATCGGTGTCGGGACCGATGGCGGCGTGCACGCCCCGCACGTACCCGCGGCTCAGACGCTCGAGCTCCATGCGGCTTAGCTCACGCGGGTCGACGATCACGCCGCCCTTGCCACCGCCATACGGCAGGCCGACCACCGCACACTTGCAGCTCATCCAGAACGCGAGCGACTTGACCTCATCGAGGCTGACGTCGGGGTGGAAGCGGATGCCGCCCTTGGCGGGCCCGCGCACGTCGCTGTGTCGGCAGCGGTAGCCGGTGAAGTACTGGCGCGAGCCGTCGTCCATGCGCACCGGAATCGATACCTCGGTGATGTGCGTCGGACGCCGAAGCTGCTCGATCGTCTCGGGCTCGACCTGGGCGATCTTGTTCGCGGCGTCCAGCCGTGTCAGCGCGTCCTCGTACAGCGATGGCTCGGCGGCGTGGGTCGGCAACGACGGCGTGGCGGTGGTCACGACAGGTCCCTTTCAGATGATGTGGCCCAGCGCAGTCTACCTCCCGATCGGGCGCCCGAGGCTATGGCACACGCGAGGGCGCCTCTACACTCCGGTTCTCGAGCCCATTCCTGGAGCCGTTCATGCCACACCGATTCGTCCTCATCGCCGCTCTCGCGGCGAGCACCGCCCTCGCCCAGTCCGACGACCAGGTCGAGGTGCTCGTTCCGCACGAGACGCCCGACGTCACCACGCCCGTCGGCGACGCCGCGCGGGGCGTGCCCGTGCCCACCGGCTCGCTCGGGCGCGAGGTCTACCGCGAGCGTCGTCAGGCGCTCCTGCAACATCTCGCCGACACCGGCCACGGCATGGCGCTCATCCGCGCCGCCGACGAGATCGGCAAGGGCAAGCGTCAGGATCTGAACTTCTACTACCTCACCGGCATCGAGCACGAGGCCGGCGCCGCGCTGCTGCTCGATCCCGCCGCGCCGCGATACAAAGAACGCCTCTACCTCAAGGGCCTCGACGTCGAGGACAACGTCTGGCACGGCGAGCGCGCCAAGCTCGGGCGAGCCGTCGAGCTCGGCACGGGGATCGCCAGCGTCCGGCGCGTCGGCCGATTGCCGTCCGACCTCACGGGAAGACTCGCCAACAGCGAGGCCAAGACCCTCGTCTACCTCGGCCCGATCGCCAGCTACACGGCCCCCGTGCCAAAGACTCTCGACATCTACCGCAAGGCCACGGCACGCGTCCCCGGCAGCAAAATCACGCTCGACCACCGCACGCTGCCCGCAATGCGACAGGCCAAGACGCAGCCAGAGCTGGCGATCATGCAGAACGCCGTGGACATCACGCTCGAGGGCCACCGCGCCGCGATGCGCGAGGTGCGCCCCGGCATGACCGAGTACGAATTGAAGCTCGTGTTCGAGCGCGCATTCCAGAACGGCGGCTCCTACGCACTGGCCTACGGCGCCATCTGCGGCAGTGGGCCCAACTCCTGCGTCCTCCACTACCGCGCCGGACACCGCGAGATGAAAGACGGCGAGCTCGTCCTCTGCGATGTCGGCTGCGAGGTCGAGATGTACGCCAGCGACATCACCCGAACCTTCCCCATCAACGGCAAGTTCACCGATCGCCAGGCCGAGATCTACAACATCGTGCTGCGGGCCAACGAGGCCGCCATCGCCGCGTGTCGCCCCGGCGTCACCATGCAAGAGGTCCACGACGCGGCGCGCCAGGTCATCGAGTCCGCAGGCTACACCGACGACTTCATGCACGGCACCAGCCACTTCGTTGGCCTCTATGTCCACGACCCCGGCGTGCGCGACCAGCCCCTCGGCCCCGGCACGGTCATCACCATCGAGCCGGGCATCTACCTCCCCGACGAGCACATCGGCGTCCGCATTGAGGACCAGGTCCTCATCACCCAGAGCGGCGCCGTCAACATGTCCAAGGACCTCGTCAAGACCGTCGCGGACATCGAGGCCCTCATGGCCGGCTCGGCGGTCTCGAAGAGCGAGTGAACAATCGAGTCGGGGGAACGCATATGCGATTCGTTGCCGCACTGCTCACAATGATCGCCTCGCCCGCCTTCGCCCACCCGGGCGAGGACACCCGCCGCGTCGAGGTCGAGTTCAGCGTCACCCACGAGACCACGTTCGGCGAGTCGGTCTTCATCCTTGGCGAGCGCCCCGAGTTGGGCGGCGACGACATGCGCCTCGCCGTGCTCATGGTCCCGACGAGCTACCCCACGTGGACCGCGCGTGTCGCGCTCCCGCAGGGCGCCGAGCACACCTACCGCTTCGTCACACGCAGCACCTCTGATAGCACATTCAAAGACCCCGCCAATGGCACGGTCATCTCCGGCGACGTCACGACAACCGCGCCCAGCGCGCCCGATGCACCGCCACCAAACGCGCGCACCTTCTTCTACGAGACCACATGGGTCGACCCGATTCTCTGGTACAGCGAGCGCGGCGAGCCGCACCAGGCCGTGCCGATGCAACGCGTGGGTGCCGGGCGCGCGCCCGGCACATCGCGATGGGTCGCGCGCCACTTCGGCCGCACGCACGAGCGCGTGAGCCTGCACATCAAGACCAACGATGGGTCGCAGCGCTTCCCGCCCAGCGACATCCAGACCGATCTCGACGTGGGCTTCATCAACGACACCCCGGGCCTGCCTGGTGGGGGCGGCGGCGAGGCGTTCGCCTATGTTCCCGCGGTCGATCCCGCGCCGGGACGCCGCGACTACGACCCGATCAACCCGCCCTCGATCCAATCCACGAACCTCGGTGGCGAGACGCGGCGCTACCGCGTCTGGCTCCCCCGCGGCTACGACGAGCACCCCGACCGCCGTTACCCCGTGCTCTACATGCACGACGGGCAGAACGTCTTCGAGTCCGGCCCGTTCGGCTCGTGGAACGCCGAGAACTCGATCACGCTCTTCACACGCCTGGGGCTTGTACGCGAGCTCATCGTGGTCGGCGTCGACAACACCGCCAACCGCTTCGCCAACTACATCCCGCCCGACGACGGGGGCCAGGCCGACGACTACGCCGCCTTCGTCATCGAGGAGCTCAAGCCCCTCATCGACGCCCAGTACCGCACCATCCCCGACGCGGCCCACACCGGTATCGCCGGCTCCTCGCTCGGCGGGCTCTGCTCGCTCTACTTCGGCTGGGACCACCCGGACACCTTCGGACGCGTCGGCGCCTTCAGCAGCTCGCTGCAGTTCAACAACTTCCCCGATCGCGTCGCGAGCGAGCCCTCGCGCGACCTGCGCCTCTATCTCGATGCGGGTGACACCAGCGACGGGCTGCAACGCACGCTCAACCTCCACGCCAACCTGATGGGTCGAGCCACCGAGCCCTACACCCGCGACGCGGACACCCAACTCGTCATTGGCTTCAACCAGGCGCACAACGAGGCCGCCTGGGCCGCGAGACTGCCGTGGGCGCTGAACGACCTCTTCCCCGCGACCGAGACCCAGCGCGAGCTGCTCGTCACCGGCTTCGCGCCCGCGTATGACCTCAACGCCGATGGCGGCGCCGACATCGACGACCTGCACGCGTGGCACGAGACGCCGAGCGATGTCAACTTCGACGGCGCCGCGAACGACACCGATCGCCAACGCCTCGAGGCCTACCTCCGCCGCGCGGAACTCGGGCGTCCCTCGCGGCTCGCCGAGACGGTGCGATAAGCCGGGCTCGAGCCCCAATCGCGACGGCCGCCGACTTTTTTTTCATCGCGCGCGATGGCCTCTCGAGATGGCGTGCGCGTGTGCTCATGCGGCCTTCGCCGCTCGGCCACTCGGCTTGTTCTCGAAGTTCACATCAACCTCTCGTCCACCGCACTCGATCCGCCGACCACGGCCGCACCGCCACCGGAGCCCAACCATGCGCCGTCCTTCCTCGCACCAATTCACAACGTCCACGCCGATCGACGCCGCCGTCCCCCCCAACTTCTGATTCGGTGCGCGAGGTCGGGGGGCGCGACCCGAGCCCCGCGACCACAAGCCAATGACCTGAACCCCGGGCGACCGGCCGATCCACATCCCGCCCTCACCCTCTGCGGCCGCCGGCGACTCGCTGGCGGCCGCCGCTTTTTGTGAGAGGCCACAACGCCTGTCCCCCCGGCCGCATCGACCCCGCTAGGCTCCCCATCAGAAGGGGGCATCCGCGTCCGACCGCGGGCGCCGTGCAGGCCGGTCACGCATGTCGACTGAAGACGTCCACGATCCTCAGCTTCGTTTCGAGGTGGTCGCCGGCCCCCCGGCGCCGACCATCAGGATCGAGCCCGGTCGATCCATCGTCCTCGGGCGATCCAGCCGCTGCGACCAGCAACTCCCCGATAACACCGTCTCGCGCGAGCACGCGATGGCCACACGCCGGCTCGGGCAGTGGATCATCACCGACCTTGATTCGCGCCACGGCACGTTCCTCAACGGCGTGCGCCTCGAGCCGAAGAATGAGGCCCCCGTGAACGCGGGCGACCTCGTCCGCATCGGCCCGTGGACCTTCCGCATCCGCGTCGGCGACAGCGTCACCAGCGGCGTGCGCACCGACGACGACCACGAGCAGGCCGCCCAGCGCGTCCAGAAGGTGCCCGAGGCCGAGCTCAACCTGCTCGCCCAGCAGCGCCTCCAACTGCTCATCGAGTGCGCCGCCTCGATCAACGCGGCGCCCCAAGACGGCGACCTCGCCGAGAGCGTGCTCGACGCCGCCATTCGCGGCACCGGCTTCCCGCGGGCCGCCCTCATCCGCTTCAACCACGCCGCGGACACCGCCAACGACGAGATCGAGCTCATCGGGTTTCGCGGCGCCGAGGCCGAGAGCCCCAGCGATCTTGTGTTCAGCCGCTCGCTCATCCTCGCCGCGGCGAACGGGGAGATCGTCCGCCTCTCGGGCGATGCCGCGCCCATGAACTACGGCGAGAGCATCGTCCGGCTCGGCATCCACTCGGCGCTGTGCGCACCGGTCATGATCGACGAGGCGATCGCGGCGTATCTCTACCTCGACGCCCGCAACAAAGAGTCGAGCGTCGAGAACGACGCCGCCGCCTTCTGCCAAGCCGTCGCCCGCATGTGCGGGCTCGCGATGAGCAACATCAAGCGCACCGAGCTCAAGGCGCGTCACGACCGCCTCGAGAAAGACGTCCGCGAGGCCGGGCGCGCCCAGCGCCTGCTCATGCCGCCCAAGGAGTCCACCTTCTCCGGCTTCCGCTATCGCGCCGAGATGCGCGTCGGGCGCCTGCTCTCGGGCGATCTGTTCAACGTCGTCCCGTTGCCCGGCGGCCGCGTGGGCGCTTACCTGGGCGACGTCGCGGGCAAGGGCCCGCAGGCCTCGATCCTCCAGACCCGCGTGCACACGCACATGGAGGTCGCGCTCGAGAACCACAACGACGCCGCCGCCGCCTGCAACGAGGTCAACCGACGCATCTGCGCCCGCATCGACGAGGGGCGCTTCGTCTCGCTCTGGGTCGGCATCTTCGACGCCGCCAAGGGCGAGGTGCAGTTCGTCGACGCCGGGCACGGGCACTGGCTCGTCCGCCGGGGTGGCGGCGGCGCCGAGCGATTCCACTGCGAGGGCGGCATGCCCTTTGGCATCGACGACGCCGTGCCCTACATCAACGAGACACTCACCATCGCGCCGGGCGATCGGCTCCTCGTCTTCTCCGACGGCGTCGTCGAGCAGCCCGCGCCCGATGGCGTCCTCTTCGGCCTCGAGCGCACCGTCGACACGATCAGCGACGAGCCGACCCCCGATGCCGAGGTCGCCGCCCTCATGCGCGCCGTGATCGACTTCGCCAACACCGACGCCCTCGCCGACGACGTCACCATCGCATCGATCGAGTGCCTCGCCGGGGGCTGATCACTCGCTCTCGAGTGGCATGGCTGATGGCATGGCTCAGGTGGCATGGCTCTCCGAGCCGTGTCCTCTGATGTGCCTCCACCAGCAAGACACACCTCAGAGAGCTGTCCCACCCCGAATGCGGGCGACAGGACTTGAACCTGCACGACCTCTCGGCCACGGGAACCTAAATCCCGCGCGTCTGCCAATTCCGCCACGCCCGCGGCGACCGAACATCGTAGTGGACGCCCCGCGCTCAAAGTTCCAGGCCGCAATCGGCCGATCAGATCCCCCAGAAAGGTGATTGGCCCTAGAAAGCTGTCTGGCGGAACGACGTGGCCGAAGCCCCTCGCGCGCCGATAGCCTTCGGTATCGACCGGAGGCCCTTCCTCCCTCGGAGACACCCATGCCCATGCGCGAATCCTCCGCCGTCAATATCGCCCCACTGTTTATCCGACTCGCCCTCGGCCTCACCTTCATCTGGGCCGGCCTGGGCAAGGTGATCCCAACGGTCCCGGTCAGCGCCGATGAAGCCGCGACACTCATCGAGCTCGGCGTCACGCCCGCCGCGGCCTCAAGCTCCCAACCCGACCCCCAGCCGGATCCCCAGCCCGACGCCCCCGAGGACCCGCTCCCCGAGCCCGAGCCCGAAGCCCCCGAGGACCTTCCGCCGGCCGACCCTGACGACGAGGGGGAGCCCGCCACGGATGATCAAGACGGCGAGCCCGTGGTCCTGGCCGCGGCCTTCCGCCAACCGTCCGACGTCGATTCGGCGTCCGACTCCGGAGCTGACACCGACGCCCCGACGCCAGCCGTGACCGCCGCTCCGGGTGAGGTCATGCGCCTCCACGAGGAAATCACGCTGCTGCTCAAGCGCTCGAGCGAGCCCAAGTACGACGCGGAGAGCGGCGAGCAGCTCGATCCGATCGTGCCCGATTTTGTGGGCCGAAGCCCGTGGACCAAGGTCCTCGCGTGGTCCGCGGCGATCACCGAGATCGGCGCCGGCGCGCTCGTGCTCGTCGGGTTCTTCACCCGCATCGCCGCCCTCGGGCTCGCGGGCACCATGGGCGTGGCCCTCTGGCTGACGCAGATCGGCCCCGCGATCCAATCCAACGCGACCCAACTCGGCTTCCTGCCGATGTACACCCCGTGGTACGACGCGACCCAATGGGTGTGGCCGCTCTGGCAGCTCGCGCTGCTGTGCGCGGCCTTCTCGCTCCTGTTCTCCGGCGCGGGCGCCCTCAGCATGGATCGCCTCATCTTCAAGCCGCGACAGCAGCGCGACTGACCGCACCAGCCATGCCGCGTGTGTTGCTCGCCAACTGGACTCGATCACCCATCGGCTGGGGCGTGGGCGCGCCCAGCGCCGCCCACGTCGCGGCGCTGGGCGTGCTCGCAATCCCCGCCGCCCCGCCGCCGGCGCCCAACGCCAGCGACACCGCGCTGACGCTCACGCTCCAAGCGCTCGCCGCCGAGCCCGATGCGGCGACCCCATCGGCCCCCGAACCCGATCGCGCGGCACCCACCGAGACCGCCCCCCTCGATGCGCCAGCGCCCGAGCTCGCCGCCGCGCCGATCACCGAACCGATCGAGCCCGAGCCCACGCCGCCCAGCCCACTGGATTCGGCGTCGCCCGAGACGCCCGCGCTCGAGCGTCTGCTCGACGCGATCGCGGATCAGTTGCCCGAGTCTGATCCTGAACTAGAGCCCGCGCCGCCCGCGCCGTCGATCCCAACCCCGACGGGCGACGCGCCCGCGCCGCCCGGTCGGCGATTGGTGTTCGTGCTCGACGCCGCGGGCAGCACCGCCCCCGTGTTCGGCTCGATGTCGAGCCACGTTGAGCACGCGATCGCCGCCTTGGACCACGACGACCGATTCGCGATCACCCTCGCACGCGACGCGCCGGGCGCCTCCGAGGCCTTCCGACGCGGGCGTCTGATCGACGCCTCTCCCGCCGCCAAGCGGGACGCGGTGCAATGGCTGCGTCGAGTGCGCCCGTTCGGGCGTCCCGATCCGCTCGCGGGCCTGGCGCCGGCGCTGCGGCACCGCCCCGACGCGATCGTGTACCTCGCGCGGTCGATCCCCCGCACGCCCGAGGCCGGCGCGGTGCGAGCGCCGACGCCCGGACTCGACCACACCGAGCTGCTGCATCGCCTCGACCGCCTCAACCCGCGCGATCGACACACCGGACGCCGACGCACCGCGATCCACGCCATCCAACTCGCCGAGGACGACCCCACCGGCCTGATGCAGTCCATCGCCCACGACCACGGGCTGGGCGATCGCTCGTACCGCGTGCTTCGCCCGAGGGCGTGGTCCGCCGCCAAGCCTTAGTCCAACATGCCCTCATCCAATCCCGCCCGAGTCCACTACGCCCTCGTCCAACACGCCCTGGCCCGTCGGTCCGTCTTCCTTCGCCCGAGATTCACCGACGCGCGCCGCTAAGCTCGACGCGTGCCGGACGCCGCGAACCCAGACCACGCCGACACCGCACGATGGCGCCGCCTGCTCGCCGGGCGTTTCATCGTCTTCGAGGGCCCCGATGGCTCGGGCAAGTCGACCCAACTCCGCCGACTCGTTGCGTTCTGCGAGGACCACAGCGTCACCCACACGCATGTCCGCGAGCCGGGCGGCACCCCCGTGGGCGAGGCGATCCGCGACGTCCTCCTCCACCGTCGCGAGACCGAGATGCTCGCCAGCACCGAGATGCTGCTCTACATGGCCAGCCGCGCCGAGCTCGTCGCCCAGCGCATCCGTCCCGCGCTCGAGCGCGACGAGCTCGTCATCGCCGATCGGTTCGTCTCCAGCACGCTCGCCTACCAGGGCTCGGCCGGCGGCGTGTCCACACGCGACATCCTCGACGTGGCCCGCGTCGCGACCGCCGGCGTCGACCCGCACCTGGTCGTGATCTTCGACGTCGACCAGGCCGCCGCGGCCCAGCGGCTCGGCCTGCTGCTCGACCGCATGGAGGCCAAGGGCGCCGCCTTCCACGCCCGCGTCCGCGAGGGCTACCTCCAGCAGGCCAAGACCGACCCCGATCGCCACCTCGTCATCGACGCGACCCGCTCGCCCGAGGAGGTCTGGGCCGCGCTGCTCGCGGGACTGGACGCCCGGCTCGGAGCGGCGCCGTGATCCAGCCTGTTTCACTCATCGGGCCCGCACCGCCAACCGCAATCCCCCTCGCCGCCCTCGCGCCCACCCTCATCGTGCTCGCCTACCTCGCGGGCTCCATCCCGTTCGGGTGGCTCATCGCCAAACGCCAGGGCGTGAACATCTTCGAGCACGGCTCGGGCAACATCGGAGCCACCAACGTCGGCCGAGTCCTCGGCAAGCCCTGGGGCGTCCTCTGCTTCGTGCTCGACGTGTCGAAGGGCCTCGTGCCCACGCTCGTCGCCGGATGGGCCCTGGGCGTCCTCGGGCAGGTCGACCCGCCCATGGCTGGCTCGCTCGCTTGGCTCGGCGTCATGGCCGCGACCATCGTCGGGCACATCGCAAGCCCGTGGCTCGGCCTCCGCGGCGGCAAGGGGGTCGCGACGGGGCTCGGCGCGTTCGCAGGCGTGTTTCCAGTTCTGTCCATCCCCGCCGGCATCGCCCTGCTCACCTGGCTCGCCGCCCTTCGGCTCACCCACTACGTGAGCCTCGCCTCGTGCATCGCCGCGCTGGCTCTTCCGGTCTCGCTCGGCGTCCTCATGCTTTCACTTGGCTCTTGGCGACTCGACGCGCTTTGGCTATTCGTCTCGTTTGCAACAGCCATTGCCGTGCTCGTGGTATGGAAACACCGTGGAAACTTGGCCCGCATTCGATTGGGAACCGAACCCAAAGTGCTTGTGAAAGAGTGAGTTATGACTCATCACGCGGATCGACAGGGCCGCCTGCCACCGCGTGGAGAACGGATCTCACGCACCGGGTCCAAGGCAACCCCCATATCTAGTGAGTGATCGTCCGAGTCGGCACAAGCTGCGCCACGTCAGGTGACCCGCTCGATTCTGGTGTCATACCGCCCAACGTCCGATGACCCTCTCCCATCAGGTCACGGACGTGCAAACGGCGAAAGACAACCGTTTGTAACGCCTGCCGCCTCGTGTTGGGGCGGATGCTCGCTGAACTCGGGTCGTCACCAGGCGGAAACGACCCGATCCTCAAAGAGCGGCGTCTTTCGCGCCGTAGGGGAGGCATCCATGATGCGACTCGTGCACGACGAATTCGAAGCGGCCGATCGCCCCATCCCATTCCCGGGACGCCAGGCGAGCCCGCCCTTGTTCGGCGAGCGGATCGGACCGACCGACAGCATCCGCATGGTCGAGGACGCCCTCGGCCGGGTGCAGGCCGGCATCGACGAGATGGGCGATCTGCTCACGCCGATCCCCTTCCAGTCCGCCGACGACGACGGGCCCCGCGCCGCCTGAGGGCTCGCGACATCTCGAATCAGTCCACGGGGCCGATCGTCCGATCGGTCCCGTTCTCGTTTTGCACGTTGGCCCGAATCGACCGCCGCTAGACGCGGACGACGACCAGCGTGATGTCATCGGCCTGCGGCGCCAGCCCCGCGAATTGACGCAGCTCCCACATCACGTGCTCCACCACGTCACGCGAGCTCGTGACGCCCTCGCCCGCGAACGCACGCAGAATCGCCTGACGCAGTCGCTGCTTGCCGAACCGGCGCTGCTCGAAGTCGCGCATGTCCGTCGCCCCGTCGGTGTACGCGATCAGCGTTTGACCGGGCTCGAGGTCGTAGATGCCGCGGTGGTACCGCTGCGAGGGATCGATGCCCACCGCCATGCCGCCGAGCGTCAGCTCGTCGAGATCCGCGCCCGTCGGCTCGCGATGCTCGGGCACGCGCAGGATCATCGGGGGCTCGTGCCCCGCCGAGCAATAGGTCAGGCGTCGCGTGCCCGGCTCGAGCACGCCGTACCACAGCGTGGCGAACTCGGACTCGAGCGTGTCGCGGCACATCGCCTTGTTCACGCGAGCGATGATCTCGTCGAGGTTGTAGAGGTCCTGCACGTGCGCACGAAGCGTGGCGCGCACCGCGCTCATCAGAAGCGCCGCGGGCAGTCCCTTGCCCACCACGTCCCCGATCGCCAGGCCCAAGCCCCCGCCCACCTCGAACGCGTCGTAGAAGTCGCCGCCGAGATCGCTGCTCGGCTGGTACCGCGCGTGGATGTCGAAGCCCAGGTCGGGCATCGACAGCGGGAGCATCCGCCGCTGCACCGCGCTGGCGACCTGCAGCTGGCGCTGGTTCCGCGACTCACGCTCGCGCGCCTGCATCAGCCGCGCCTGCTCGACCGCGATGCCCGTCTGCTGAGCGATCGACTGCAACACGCGGCACTCGGACGCGGTGAACCGTCGCGGCGACACGCCGTAGCACCGCATGACACCCAGCGTGCGCCCGTGCGCATCGAGCCCGGCGTTGATCGCCGATCGCACGCCCTCCCGCTCGGCCCGCTGCGGGTCCATCACGCGATCGTCCTGGAGCAGATCCTCGCTCACGACCACATCGCCCCGACGGACGATGCGGTCGAATAGACGCCCGCGCGAGAGCGGGCGCGGGTCCGACAGCCATCGCTCGCTCAGCCCGCGCGACGCGGTCAGCGTGACCTCGGTCTCCGAGTCGCTCGCGGCGCCCGCGTCGTCGTCGGGGAACAGCACGATCGAGCCCTTGTCGAGACCGATCACGCCGAGCGCGAGCTCGAGCGCCTCGTTGATGATCACGTCGACGTTGTTCGTGCGCGCCAGCAACCCGCTCAGACGCAGGAGCGCCTCGACCTCGCTGACGCGGTGCCGGAGCGCGAGCACGTTCTCGACCAACTCGCCCACGGTGGTCGCGAGCAGCGCGAGGGCGCGCTCGATCCTCGCCTCGCGCTCCACCGGTTCGAGACCCGGCCCGCCCGCGCGTGGCGCAACGAGCAGCACGCCGATCGCCGCGTCTTCGGCGCGCAGCTCGATGCGACGCGCGTCGACCGGCTCAAGCTCTTCCCTCGCGATCCACTGGGCGCCACTGTCGTCGGCGACGATGCGCTGGCCGCCGAGCGTGCGCACCTGCAGCTCGATGCCGAAGAGGGCGCCGAGCTCGTCGCACAGCCGGGCCAACGCCCCGTCGGTGAGAAAGTCGGTGAGGCCCGACGCCGAGCCCGGCGCCGCCTCCGCGGAGGTGTCCGGGATCGGGGCGCTCACCGGGGCGGGCCTCCACCACCCGCGCCCTCGAGCAACGGCAGCCAGATCTCCGCGAGCAGCTCGGCCAGCGGGTCCGGCGAGCGCTCCCGCGTGGCGCCGGTCCGATCGACGTAGCTGGAGGCGCGCATCGCGTCGAGGCCCTCGCGCGCCACGTCGATCTGTCCGGCCTGGAAGCCGACGTACGCCAACAGCATCGCGGCCTGCTTGCTGATCTCGCCCCCCTCGCTCAGCGTCTGGCGCAGCACGATCACCGTCTGCCCCAGCCGCTCGCCCGCGGGCAGCAGCCTCGCGTCGTACCGTGCGCTGGCGATCTCCGGGTGCTCACGCAGCAGGTTGCGAAGGTTGACACCCGCCGAGAGGAACAGCCCCGCGCCGAGCTGCGCGTGCGCACGCCCGATGCGGGCGGTGATGTCGCCCCGTCGCACCGCCATCGCGCGGGTGAACCGCTCCTCCGCGTCGAAGTAGCGCTCCTCGCCGAGCATCTCGGTCGCGACGCGCATGTGCTCGCTGTACACGTCCCGATCGCTGCCGACCGTCGCGAACTCGACCACCCGCCCGCTCGACTCGCGCAGCATGCGCATCGTCTCGGGATCGAAGCGGTACCGACCACCCTCGACCGCCTCGCCGTTCTCATTCGCGT
>JBCAXI010000017.1:0-17235 GCA_038534175.1 Planctomycetota bacterium
ACGACCGCGTCGGCAAGGCTATCGAGCTGCTCACGTACGAGCGCGAGACGTGGACACGCTCGAAGCTGCCCTTGACCAGCTCGCTGTAGAGGTACGAGTAGAGGCCCTTGACGCGTTCGGCGAGGTCGGGGTCGGCGTCGGGTCCGATGCTGGTCATGAGCTCAAGGACGATGTCCCGGGCCTGGCTGAGCCCCGTGAAGCTGGCCTCGAAGTCCTTGTTGACGAGTCCGTCGCGCCCTTGCGTGGCAAATTTGATCGCGCCGTCGATCAGCATCAGCCGCAGCTCTTCGGGGCGTGCGGTCATGACCTTGGTGCGCAGGTAGGCGTCGGGCTCGGGGGCCTGAGGGTTAATGGTGTTGATGGGTGTCGGCTGTCGTGGCGCCATGGCGGGAGTATCGGCACGGTTGGGTGTTGGCTTGAAGGCGTGTGCGGATGCTTCTGCGCTGCGGGTCAGCCGATCGACTGGATCTGGCCGAGCGAGGCCTGCTGGGTCTGGAGCGAGGCGATGGCCTGCTCCATCGCGAGGAACTGGCCCTGGAGCACCGAGCGTCGCTGCTCGAGGCGGAGGTTGATCGAGTCGATTCGGCCCTCCTGAGACTCGATCTGGGTGTCGATGGCGTTGGATCGGATGGTGAACAAGCCGTCGATGCTGTCGGTGTAGCCCTCGGCGAGCTGCTCGATGAGCGCGGGCAGCCCGAGGGCACCGAAGACCTCGCCGCCGTCGGGGTTCGAGACGGTGACGCCGCCCTCGAGCTCGATGGTGGTGTCGACGTCCGTGACCTCGCGCTCGGCCAAGAGGGCCTCGACCGCATCGGGATCCTCGCTGAGGGCGTCGCGGAACTGGTCGCGATCGAAGGTGAGGCGCCCGCCATCGCCGATGCGGATGCCCACATCGCTCAGGCGTTGGTACCGCCCGTCGATGTCCTGGGCGGTCCCCTGGATGGCGGCGAAGACGCGGCCTCGGAGCAGCTGCGAGGTGGAGTCGCCGATGAGCGGGCCTCGCTCCTCGGTCTCGGAGATGAACCGCGTCTGAAAGTCGATCCGATCGATGAGCTCGTTGAACGCATCCACGAAGCCCTCGACGGTCGACTCGACCTCGGCGGTCGTCTTGGTGACCGTGAGGTTGATCACGTCGTCGGAGGCCTGCTTGAGGTCGATCGTCACGCCCTGGATGGCCTCGTCGAGCGTGTTGCTCGAGCTGGTGAGCAGCACGGCCTTGGCCGGGTCGGAGGAGCCGAAGAACACGCGGGCGTCGTTGCCCTCATCGAGGCTCTGCAGCCCGAGGTCGAACCCGCCGGAGTCGAAGACGAATCGCCCGTCCTTGCCGCTCTCGCGTGAGACGATGCTGATGCGGTAGGGATTGGCGTTCGAGCCGTCGTTGATGATGGTCGCGGTCGCCTGGACGCCGGCCTCGTTGATCTTGCGGACGGCGTCCTCGAGGGTGTCGTCGGCGTCGAACGTCACGACGCGCTCGAACGAGCCGGTGACGGTGGTGGGGCCGGTCTCGGCGGCGTCAAACTCGCCCTCGAGACCGAGGAGGGAGGCGACGTTGCCGCTCGTGTCGGCGATGGAGATCGCCAGAGACCCACCGGCGTTGTCGATGATGTCGATGCCGTCGCCGTTAGCGTTGATCTGGGCGTCGATGCCTCGCGAGTCGCCCGCGACCTCGATCTTGTTGATGATGTCGCCGATGGTGCGGTCGTTCTCGGTGATGTTGATCTCGAACCGCTCGCCGGTGCTGGTGACGAACTCGATCGTGCCCGTGCCCAGACCCTTGCCGGCGTTGAGGTTCGCGAGCAGCGAGCCCTCGCCGATGTAGGCCTTTTGCAGGTTGCCCGAGTCGATGACGCCGTCGGACGAGGCGCCGAGCGAGAGCTGCGAGGCGGCGGCGCCCGCGACGCTGAACGTCGCGGCCGAGTCCTCGGTGGTGTCGGTGAACTGCAGGCCCGTGCCGGTCTCGTTGAGCGAGGCGACGACGCGGCCGCCCGTGCCGGTGTTCACGGCCTGGACGAGCTCGCTCACGGACGTGAGGTTGGAGACATCGACGCTGGAGAGGATGCCATCGGAGGTGGTGAAGTCGAGCGTGCCCGAGAGCGTGAGCCCGTCACGTCCGCCGAGGCTGGAGAGCAGCGTGGAGTTGAGCCCGGCGATGAGGCGCGAGCCGGCGAGTGTGCCGCCCGTGCCGTCGCCGTCGAGCCCGAGGTCGCGGGCGGCGGTGGAGCGTGTGCCGCTGGTGACCGCGATGTCGCGGGCTCCGCTGAGGTCGACGACCTCAATGCTGAGTCCATCGGCGGCGAGGCGGGCCTCGACCTGTCCATCGAACGTGGCGCCGTCCTCGGCCGCCTTGTCGGCGATGGCCTGATTGATGCGATCGATGGCGCCGCCGAGCGTGGTCACGCGAGGCACGTCGACGGGCGGTGTCTCGTCGTCGCCATCGTCGTCGATCTGGAGCTGCCCGAGGTTGACGTTGATGATCTCGCCGCCGATGTCGAAGACGAGGTCGGCGGCGCCGCTGCCGGTGAGATCCGTCAGTCCGACGCCGCGGCCGTCATTGAGTTGGTCGAGCGCGGTGCTGGCGGTGACGCTCCAGATCTGCGAGCCCTCGAGGACCGCGGCCGTGCCACCATCGGTATCGGTCGCGAGGCCGAGGTCCTCGGCGGTCGTGTTGTCGTCGAGGTTGGTGACGCTGATGGAGCCGGCACCGGTGGAGCTGTCGTTGAGATAGATGGCGTTGTCGACCACGGTGGCGGAGATGTTGAGGCCCGCGGTGTCGTTGATCGCGTCGAGGACCTCGTTGACGGTGCCGGCGCGGGACAGGTCGACGTCGGCGGTGTTGCCGTCGCGGTCGGTGATGCGGATGGTCCCGCGTTGCACGCCGGCACCGCCGTTGAGCTCGCTGAGCTCGGCGTCTCGGTCGAGCCGCGCGTTGCGGTCCTCAAATCGGAACTCGGACGCGCCGAACGCGCCGGTGTTGAGGTCTGAGAAGCCCTTGCTGAGTAGCTGGCGTGTTGAGACGAGACGATCGACGAGGAAGCTGTACGAGCCCTCCTGGGCGCCGGTGGAGGCTGTGGCACCGAGGACGCTGTCGTCCGAACTGGCGGCGGTCTTGGTGTCGAAGACGTTGCCTGTGCGGAATGCGGCGGCGGAGGAGGCGAACGCGGAGAGGCGGGAGTTGATGTCGAGGTAGGCCGCCTGCTGGGTCTGGAGCTGCGCGATGCGTGCCTGGGCCAGGGTGCGGGGTCGCGCCTCGACCGCGAGCAACTGCTCGATGAGCGAGGCGCTGTCGATGCCGCTGAAGAGGCCCGTAGAGGTAATGCCGCCCATTGCTCGATCTCCCTTAGCATCCCTCCAGCCGTAGGGATGCGTCCGTCAACTTGGTCGCATCGGTCGCTGGGGCGTCGGGCTTGAGCCGATGATCCCACGAAAATCCCGCGATGTGACACGCCAAGATTCTCGGACGCAAGGGGCGTGCCACGCGGGGCGCAGCTCTTGCCGGGCGCGGCGCGCGACATCCGGCGGACCGGACGCGGTGTACGCTTACCGCGGCCGAAAGACGCCATCGGGCTTCCGTTCTGGCCGAAAGGGAACGCTATGAGCGAGCCAGCCCCATCCACTGATCCTCGCATGGGCCCCGCGGCGCCCGGTCCGATCCGGCTCGGCGCGGCGGTCGTGTCCGTCGGCGTGCTCGTCTCGGCGCTGGCTGGCGGCGTGGCGGCGGCGGTCGTGCCGGCCTCGCCCGGATGGGCGATGATCGGATTCGAGTCCGTCATCGTGCTCGCGGGCGTCATCGGTCTGCTATTCGGCCTTGGGCGATTCCGTCAGGGGCCGGGGCTTGCGTTAGCCTGTGTCTCGGGGACGATTTTCGTTGGTTCGGTGCTCGGCTACCTGGGCGTGCAGGGTGCGCTCGGGACGACCAGCTTGCAGGGGGCTCTGCTCGCCCGTGTTGGCGCCGCGGGTGTGCTCGGGCTGCTTGCGGTCGTGTGCGTGTTCATGCGTGAGCCGTCGGCCTGGCGCGGGTTTCTGTTGGGCGGTGTCATGGTGGGGGTGGCGCTCGGCGGTCTCGCGCTGGCGTACCTCGGTTATCAGCGCCAGTGGGGCCTCTTTGCCCCGAGCGGCGGCGTGCTGGACATCATCCGCGTGACGGCGGCTCTACTCGCGGGTTTGCTGCTCGCGGTGCTGCTCTCGGTGGGCGGGCATCTGGTGATCGCGTCCTTCGAGCGATGCCGCGGCGAGGCGACCCCCGCGGCGCGGCACTGACCGGCGCATCCGGCCCAGACCGTCGGCGATGGTCGCCCGTTACGCGGCGGCCTCGTGTTCGGTGAAAGAACAGCGACCGAATTCCCATTCAATGGGCATGCTGACCCCTGCGCTGTTGCTCACTGGTACGGGACTTGTTCTTGGCATCGCACTGACGTGGCTGTTGCTGCGTCGCGGCGGGCTGCCCAAGCCGCCGTCGCACACACACTCCACGATCATCGCCGAGCGCGTCGCGTCCGTCGGCAAGCTGGTGGCGCTCGAGGTCAACGCCAAGGAGATCGCAACCGCCAAGCAGGGATGGGATTGGATGCCACCGCTGGTGCTCAGCCAGGCCCGACTCGCCATGATCTTCCAGTTCGAGCAGCAGTTCACGGTCGATCTCGGCGGCGTGACGGCCTCTGACATCACGCCCGTGGGCCGCGGCGCCGAGGGACGCCGGCGCTATCGCGTCGAGATGCCCGAGATCGAGGCGGCGCTGCGTCTGACGGATGTGACGCCGTACGACATCCAGCACGGTCGCGTGCTCGGCCTACTCGAGGTGATCCCGATGAACGCCGAGCGTCAGTCGGAGCTGATGCGTCGAGCGCAGGATGACGCGACTCGACTGTTCGGTGATGGCGAGCGATATCGCGAGGCCGCGCGGGGCGCGGCGGAGCGGCAGATCGGCGCGTTGCTCGGTCTGTTCGATGCCGACGTCGAGATCGCGTGGCCCGAGGCGTCGTCTTCGGACGATCGCGAGGAGACCGTGGATCTGGAGGCGCCAGAGACCGAGGCCCGCCCGCGTCGGCGCCAGCCGTCAGTGGCCCGCGTGCGTCCGGCGGCAAGGAAGCGTCGTCGTCCGATCTCGGCGTGAGGCGTCGACCGCCCAAGCGGCGGTCAGAACGGAAACATGAGACCCGCGTAGAACCCCGGCGCGTCGCGTGAGGGGTTTTCTTCTTCGCCGCTGATGCGCGCGTTGGAGATGTGGTGCCAGCGCAGGCCGGCGAGCCAGCGGGCGTCGGTATCGCCGAGGCGCCCGGTGAGGCCCAGGCCGAACCGTGGGGTGAAGTTGACGCTCGTGCCGCCATCGGGCACCTCGTCGGTGGTGAACAGCAGCCCGATGCCCGCGTCGGCGTAGAACGTCCAGTCCTTGTCCTCGTCGTGGAGCAGGTGCCAGCGGAAGACGAGGTTGGGATTGAGCCCGAGCGCATCGTCGCGCTCCTGGAAGTGCCCGAAGGCGGCGAGCTCGAACGCGACCTCGAAATCCTCGACGAGAAAGTGGCTGACGGCGCCATGCAAGTTGACGTCTGTGTTGTCGTCGAAGTCGTGCGCGTACAAGCCGCCGATGGTGAACCACCAGGAGCCCTCCTCGCCAAATCTCTTGGAAGACGCGAGTTCCGGCGGTGCCTCGATCGGAGGGGCCTGCTCGGGCTGCATCGTGAATCGGCCCGCTTCGTAGGCCAGCGTGGGTGGGGTGATCGTGGCGAGGATCAGGGCTGCGACGCGGTGTTGCATAGGCGAGCAGCGTACCGGCTCGTACGATGTCGGCATGCCCAGCGACGAAGCGACGAGAGACCGTGTGGAGAAGCTCGAAGAAGCGCTGCTTTTCAGCGAGCGCACGATCGAGCAGCTCAGCGAAGAAGTCCGAGTGCTCGGAGATCGGCTGGTCGCGGCCGAGCGGGCGATCCGACGGAATCAGGAACTCGCGACGGGGCTCAGCGGGCGTCTCGTTGAGCTGGAATCGCGCGACGGTCCGGACGCCGAGGGCAAGAAGAGCGACGAGGAGCTCAAGGCCGATCGCCCGCCGCACAGCTCGGGCCGGGCCCAGGGATATTGAGCTGGGCTACCGAATCAGGTTCTGCCCGGTCATCGCGCCCGGCTGCTCGATGCCCATCATGGCCAGGGCGGTCGGCACGACATCGGCGAGGCGTCCGCCCTCGCGGAGTTGTGCGTCTTTGAACGGGTCGCCCACGACGTACAGAGGCACGCTGTAGAGCGTGTGCGCGGTATGCGGCGCGTCGTTCTCGGGGGACCACATCTGCTCGGCGTTGCCGTGATCCGCGGTGACGATGAGCGAGCCGCCTCGGGCGAGCGTCTTCTCGATGATCTGGCCCACGCACGCGTCGGTGGTCTCGCAGGCCTTGATGGCGGCCTCGAGGCTTCCGGTATGCCCGACCATGTCGCCGTTGGCGAAGTTGACGATGATCACGTCCTCGCAGTCGCCGGCGTCGAGTCGGCGGAGCACCGCATCGCGCACGCCATGGGCGGACATCTCGGGCTTCTCGTCGTACGTCTGGACGTCCTTCGGCGACTGGATGATCTCGCGTCGCTCGCCCTCGAAGGGCTCGTCGCGATAGTCGTTGAAGAAGAACGTGACGTGCGGGTACTTCTCGGTCTCGGCGCAGCGGAATTGCGTGAGGCCGAGCTCGCTCCAGAAGGCGCCGGCGATCTTGTCCATCTTGGGTGGCTTGGCGAACGCGACCTCGGCGTGCTCGCCGAGCTCCTCCGAATACCGGGTCATGATCACGAAACGCAGATCGGGCCGATCGCCCCGGTCGAAGCCCCTCGCGCCGGTCTCGGGCGAGGGCTTGACCGCGCCTTCAAATTTGGGCAGCGTGAAGGCCATGCACAGCTCGCGCGGGCGATCGCCCCGGTAGTTGTAGAAGATGACGGTGTCGCCGCCGGCGATGCGTGAGTCGTCGATGGCTTCGGCGTCGGCGCCGATCGCAACGGGCGGGACGAACTCGTCGCCCCGCATGCCCTGGCTCTCGGGCTGGTCGTAGTGCGCCTGGATCGCGGCGGTCGCCGATGGTGCGGTGGGCGTGTCTCCGAGACCAGTGAGGCAGTCGTAGGCCCGCTTGACGCGTTCCCAGCGGAAGTCGCGATCCATTGCCCAGTATCGACCCGCGAGCGAGGCGATCGCGCCCACGCCCATGGACTCGCACGCCGCCTCGACCTGCTCGATGTAGCCCTTGCCAGTGAACGGGCCGGTGTCGCGCCCGTCGGTGAAGAGGTGCAGGTACACCTTCGGCTGGTCCTCGAGCTTACACAGCCGCAGCAGCGCGAAGAGATGATCGAGCAGGGCGTGCACGCCGGCGTCGGAGGCAAGCCCCATGAGATGCACGGCCTTGCCGTTGTCCTTGGCGGCGCGCACCGCGTCGCGGAGCGTCTCGATTCTTTCGAGGCCCTCGTCGCACGCGACGGAGATACGCACGGCCTCCTGGTTCACGATGCGCCCCGCGCCGATGTTCTGGTGACCGACCTCGCTGTTGCCCATGGTGCCATCAGGCAACCCCACGTCGCGGCAGCAGGTGCCGATGAGCGTTCGTGGCCACTCGGCGTCGAGCCGATCGGCGACCGGCGTGCGGGCGAGTTTGATCGCGTTGAAGGCGTCGTGCTCGGGATTCGGGTTCTCGCCCCAACCATCGCGGATGACGACGACGAGCGGCCGATTGCGGGGCTCGGACATGTCAGGCCTTGGCCGCGGCGAGCACGGCGTCGAAGTCCATCGCGTTGCCAGGCTCGCGGGCCTGGATCCACTCGACGCGGGCCGCGCCGGAGGCGTCCTTCCCGATGACGACGGTGCCGCGCTTCGACACGTTGAGGTCGTCCCAGAACAGCCCGTAGGCGCGGCAGACGTCGCGTTTGATGTCGCTGAGCAGCGTCTGCTTGAGGCCGAGCCGCTCGCGCCAGGCGGCGAGGGCGGCGAAGCTGTCGCACGAGACGCCCACGACGCTCACGCCCCCGTTGGACCACTTGTCCAGGTCGTTGGTCACGCACTGCATCTCGTCGGTGCAAACGCTGGTGAACGCGAAGGGAAAGAAGCAGAGCACAACGCGGCCCTCGTCGAGGGCTTTGGAGAGGCTCCAATCCTCGCGGGCGTCGTTCGAGAGCGTGAAGTCCGGGGCCTCATCGCCGATGGAAAGGGGTGCTCGGCGGGGGGTCAGGGTGACGGTCATCGTCGTCTCCGGTTCGGTCGATTCGGCGTTCGAATCGCGCTGGTTCGTGCTGAGTCGCGAGAGGTTGTATCCTAGCGCGATGCGGGCGGAGACCCCGCGCCCGCCCGACGAGTCGGGCGTGCCAGGACGGCATCGGAGGCCAGGATGAGCGAGGCGTCGGAACTTCGCACGCGCTACGAGCAAGTGGTCGATCGCATCGGCGCCGCGGCGTCGAAAGTGGGTGTCGACCCGGAGCGGGTGATTCTCGTCGCGGTGAGCAAGTACGCCGCGACCGACCAGATCCGAACGCTCATCGAGATGGGCCATCAGGACTTCGGCGAGAACAAGGTCCAGCAGCTCACGCAGCGGGTCGCGATGGTCGAGGAGTACCTCGATCGGATTCGCGTCCTCCCGCACGTGCGGGCTGGGCGTCGGGCGGCGCAGCTCTTGGGCGGGCCCGCGTCGTCGAGTGCCGGGGCGTCGGGCGGATCGGACGAGACCGAGCCGTCCAAGTCGATCCGCTGGCACATGATCGGGCGGCTGCAGCGGAACAAGGCGCGCAAGGCCGCCGAGTCCTGCCGGCTCATTCAGACGGTCGACTCGCTGCGGCTCGCCGAGGAGCTGCAATCGATCGGCATGCGTCGCAATCTGGATGTCGACGTGCTGTTGCAGGTGAACTGCTCGGGCGAGGAGCAGAAGTCCGGCTGTCTGCTGCCCGCGGCGCCGCACCTCGCCGAGCAGATCGACCAGATGGGCCATGTCCACCTGCGCGGCGTGATGACGATGGCCGCGGCGACCGACAACCCCGAGGCCGCGCGCCCCGCGTTCCAACGGTGCCGCGAGGTGTTCGAGGACATCCGGCGCTCGGGTTTCGGCGGGCGATGCAACATCCTGTCCATGGGCATGTCGAACGACTTCGAGGTTGCGATCGAAGAAGGCGCCAACCTCATTCGGGTTGGCTCTGCGATCTTCGGCGACTACGAGGCCGAGCCGGACGACGAGGCCGAAGCGCCCGAGGCCTAACCCAGAATCCCGAGCCCAACGCCTCAGGCCAACACTTCGATCTGGTGATCGAACGACTGATCGAGCGGTGTTCAGGCCAGCGCGAGCGTGATGGCGCCGCGCCGGGTGCGCGCGTCGTCCATGTGGCGTTGCAGGTTTCGCCCGGGGCAGGCGGTGGGGCGAAGCTCTTGGTGGGTGTAGACGCTTGAGGCGCTGACGCCGTGGATCCGCGCCTGGCTCGTCACGAAGGCGTCGAGCGAGGCCAGCGCGGCGGGCGAGGGGCGCTGCTTGTTGAAGTTGCCGAGCATCATGACGCCGAGGTTGCCCTCGTTGTTGTACTTCACGTGGGCGCCCTGGATCGAGACCGGGCGGGCCTCGTAGACCCGTCCCGCGGGGTCGATGACGTAGTGGTAGCCGATGTCGGCCCACTGCTCGCTGCCCACGTGCGCACGTCGGATGCTCTCGATGCGTCGCATCGCGTTGGCCTGCACGACGCTCGTGAAGGCGTTCATCCCGTCGTGGTGGACGGTGATGCGGGAGATGCGGCCCATGGGGTTTGAGCGGGTGGGAATGGGCCCGCCCTTGGCCCACATCGCGCGCGGCACCACGCCCGAGGGGAGCGGGGTCTGCCGCGTCTGGGTGCGCCAGCGTTCAAGGGCCTTCGCCCCGGGCGTGTTGTTCACGTCGGCCGGTGGACGCGAGCGCGTGCGCGGGGTGTAGACGGTCTCGTCACGCACCGTCACGGTGCGTTGACGACGGGCGCTCGTCGACGTGCACCCGGCGAGGGCGGCCAGCGCGCTAGCACCCAGGGTGATCGTGCCCCCAACCCGCGTCAGCCATTCGGCCGCCGCCCGACGTGTGATGTGATCGTCGCACATAGGGGCTCACCATCGGCATCCGAGCGAGGCGGCGTTGAAACTCGGGCGATCCATCGCACCGATTCGGGGGCCAACGCGGGAGCCGATACGGGAAATGTAACCGAGCGGGCCCCCTCGGCAAGTGTCACAAGGGGTCGTTCTGAGCGCGTTGGAGCCACCGGCTCCAGATCGAGAGCACCAGCAGCATGTACAGCCGCTGGCTGTGATCTCGCCCCTTCCAGGGCCACAAGCTGGCCTGGCCCGCGTCGTCGTGCTCGCGGAGCAGGCGTTGGACGTAGCCCATGTCGATTGCGACGCCCGCCTCGGCGAGGCCCGGGAAGGGCTCGGCCGAGTTGAGGTGGTCGAGCAGGAGGGTGCGCATGCCGCCGAAGTCGGTGCGGAACCACTCGCCGACGGGAATCGCGAAGCCCATCTTGGGGCGGTCGACGATTTCTTTCGGCAGGTGGCGGCGGGCGACCAGCTTGAGCAGGCCCTTGCGCTGGCCGCGGGGCATGAGCTGGGCGACGGGGGCCGAGAGGCATCGGTGGACGAGCTTGCGGGAGAGGAAGGGTGCGCGGACCTCAAGGGCGACGGCCATGGAGGCTGTGTCGGTCTTGCGCATGAGGTCAAAGGGCAGGTAGTCGTTGAAGTCCTCTCGCATCGGATCTTGGAGCATCAGGTACGCCTTCTGCTTGGGGAGCGAAGGCGCCAATCGCTTGATCTGGCGATGGCTGAAAATCTTGAGAAGGTCTTCGTACGCGGATGCGCGCGCGGCGTCACCGAATCGAGCAAGCTTGGTTGAGAGTGACCTCGGATCGCGTCTTGGCAAGAGCCTTGATGCGTCAACCAGAGGCCATGCCAGTGCGAGTTCGAACGAGTGGCGTTCCATCATGAACCAGGCGCGGTAGCGTTCGTATCCGGCGAAGAGTTCGTCTCCCCCGTCGCCGCTCAGGGCAACGCCGGCGATTTGCTTGGTAGCACGACACAGCCAGAACGTGGGCAGGAGCGAGCTGTCGCCAAAGGGCAGTCCGAGCTGCTCAATCAGTTGCACGACATCTGCCGCCGGGTCGGCCTGGCAATCGAGCGTGTGATGTTGGGTTCCGAGGTGCGATGCGGTGTTCGCTGCTGCTTCCGACTCGTCGTAGCGTGCGTCCGGCATGCGGACGGTGAGCGTTTGTAGGTCGGGGCGCCGCTCCCGTGCGAATGCCGCGACCAGACCGGAATCGATGCCTCCAGAGAGAAACACGGCAAGCGGCACGTCCGACTCCAGGTGAGAGTGCACGCTCTGTCTGAGTAGCCCCTCGGCTTCTTCCGCCGAGAACCGCGTGGTGTTCTCTCGCGGATCCAATCGAATCGCGTCTCGAACGAACTCAACGTGACGGACCAGCAGGGCGAGTCCAAATGCCCCAGACCGCTGGATCAGTGGTGGGCGCTCACCCCAACCCAACGCGGTCCATCGGAGTAGCTCTTTGTCGTAGATGGTTGCGACGTGATCTGTCGTGCTGGCTTGTAGCCTTTGAGGCCCGGGTTCGCACGAGCAATATGCGATGGCCGCGCCGTCGGCGAATCGGCTCACGGCGATGGGCTTCTGGGTCGCAAGGTCATGCAGGCCGAATAGCCGAGACGCACTCCTGTCCCAAATGAGCGAGGCGTACATCGCATCGAGCCGCTCACGCATATCGCGGCCCCAATGGCGCCATCCATGCAAAAACGTCTCTGTATCCGCGTGATCAGACTCGAACACAACACCAGTTAGCTGTAGCTGGCCTCGGACTTCGTGCTGGTTGTACACACACCCGTTGAACACCAACGCCACCAGCGGCGTCCCCGCGTCCACCCGCTCCGACGCCACGATCGGCGTCTCGCCCGGCTGGTACGTCAGGTCGGGGCGCAGGCGCTCGCCATCGTGGACCATCGGCTGGAGGCCGCCCTCGGGGTCGAGGATGGCGAGGCGGCGGTGGACGAGTGCGACGTCGATCGTGCGTCCGTCGTCGGTGGAGATGCGGTCGCGGAATCTGCCGGCGCCGTCGGGGCCTCGGTGCTTGATCGAGCCGTCGAGGATGTCGAGCCACGCTTCGGGGATGGACTCAAGATGCGATGGGGGCGGGCCGTCGTCGTCGTTCGGCTCGTGGACACGCAGGATGCCGGCGAGGCCGCACATGGGAGCAATGTAGTGGGGAGGCTCCTGAGATCAGCCCGCTCGGCGATCGTCTTTGAGTCGTCGCTTCCGCTCGGCTCGGCGGGCGGCGATGCGGGCCTGCTTCTCGCGGATGTGGTGGTCCTGGAACGTGCCCGACCGAATGCCCCACCAGGTGTGCAGCAGTCGGGTGATCACCAAACCGATGGGGTAGGCGATGCCCACCGCCCAGTAGGGCTCAAGCCCAAGCCGCTGGATCAGCTCCGTGCCGAATGTCGCGATCACGTAGTACAGCGGCGATAAGACCGCCCGCTCGAGCTGGATCTGGGCGGTGTCCTCAAGATGCGGCGGGGCGGCGGCGCCGAGCTCGAGCCGCTCCTTCTGCGATCGGCCCTTCATGGGCCGCCAGTGGTTCGCGACCCAATGCAGCCCGGTGAAGATCGCAACATCGAGCAGGATGTCGGCACCGAGGGCAAACGCGCTGTAGACCAGCGTGGGCCACGACGTGCCCACGTAGTGCTTGAGCACCGCGAGCAGGACCATGACGACCGCGGTCGAGCCGAGACCCGCGACAATGACGTTGGCGTTGATATTGATGATGCGCTTGCGCTGATAGAGACGGAAGAGTCGCTGGGGCATCGCGGGGTACCGTACTGCGGTGGAGCGGGCGCCAGCCCGACAAGGTGTCAGCTCGGGCGGACGGGCTCGCGTCCCACCGAGTAATACGTGAAGCCGAGCTCACCGAGGTGCTGGCGGCGGTACAGGTTACGCCCGTCGAAGATCACCTTGCGTCGCATGATCGAGGCCAGCTTCTCGAAGTCCGGGCTCTTGAATTCATCCCAGTCGGTCGAGACGACGATCGCGTCGGCGCCCTCGGCGGCCTCGTAGATGTCGTTGCACAGCTTGAGCTTGGGGCCGATCTCTTCGCCCGCGTTCTTGGCGGCCACGGAGTCGTACCCGCGGCACTCGACGCCGTAGCCCAGGGCCCGCCGGATGAGCGTCAGCGCAGGAGCCTCGCGGACGTCGTCGGTGCGGGGCTTGAAGGCCAGGCCCCAGAAGGCGATGGCCTTGTCGGCCAGGCCGCCGTCGGACTCGAAGTGCTTGACGATCTTCTGGAAGAATCGCTCGCGCTGGCGCTGGTTCACCTCATGGACGGCCTTGGAGAGCATCATGTCGACGCCCGAGGTGTCGCCCATCATGATGCATGCCTGCGTGTCCTTGGGGAAGCACGAGCCGCCGTAGCCGACGCCGGGGTAGAGGAACTGGTAGCCGATGCGGCTGTCGGAGCACATGCCCTCACGCACACGGTTGATGTTGGCGCCGTAGGCCTCGCAGAGGTTGGCCATCTCGTTGATGAACGAGATCTTGGTCGCGAGGAAGTTGTTGGAGGCATACTTGACCATCTCGCTTGAGCGGATGTCCATGATGAAGATGGGGTGCCCGTTTCGGACGAAGGGGTCGTAGGCGTCGCGGAACATCTCGGCGGTGCGCTCGTTCTCGACGCCACAGACCACGCGGTCAGGCTTGTTGAAGTCGCTGACGGCGTCGCCTTCTTTGAGGAACTCGGGGTTGTTGGCGATCGAGAACGGGATGTTGTCGCCGACGCGCTCGCGGATCCACGTCTGCACCTGGTGGCTGGTGCCGACGGGCACGGTGGACTTGATGACGACGACCTTGGGGTCCTGGTCCGGGCCGAGCTTTTTGAGGGTGTCGGCGATCGATTCCGCGGCCGATTTGATGTACTTCATGTCGGTGTGCCCGCGCTCGTCGCTGGGGGTGCCGACACAGATGAAGATCATCTCGGCGTCTCGGAAGGCCGCCTTGGGATCGGTGGAGTAGGTGAGCCGCCCGGCCTCGGCGTTCTTTTTCATGAGGTCGGTGAGCCCGGGCTCGTAGATGGGGCAGACGCCCTCCTCGAGCTTGCGGATCTTGGCTTCGTCGACGTCCAGGCAGATGACCTGGTTGCCGGTGTTGGCGAAACAGACGCCGGTGACGAGCCCGACGTATCCGGTGCCGACCATGGTCATGCGCATCCGAGCGACTCCGAGGTGAGGGTTGGGGGACGGGGCAGGGGGTGCGTGCCGCCGGGCGTCCGAGCCGCGGCGGGGAGGGGGATGGTACGACGCCAGCTTCGCTCGGGTCGGGCGAGGTCCCGGTCGGGTTGAGGGCCGAGCGGGGTCGGGCGAGTTATGGGTCGGTGGCTACACTCGCGGCCGACCCGCGGGACCCGATCGGTTCAACGAGGCTTGGAGGCCTCTGGTTCGCGCGGGTGCGTGGGACGCGCGAGCCGCACAGGGATGCCATGGCCACCAAGAACAAGCAGAAGCGCAAGCACAAGCAGAAGAACAAGCCAAAACCGTCGACGCCCAAGTGGACCTACACCGCCGCGACGGCCGACCGGCACATCCTGTACGGGCTCAGCGTGCAGAACGTCGAGGCCGAGATCGACTTCGTCGACGAGCGGTTCGAGATAATCCGTGGTCGGAAGGCCGCGCTGCTCCGCGAGGATTTCTGTGGGACGGCGAACACCGCGGCCGAGTGGGTGCAGCGACGCGACTCGAATCACGCGGTGGGGCTCGATATTGACGAGGAGACACTGGAGTGGGGCGCCCGGCACAACGTCGGCCCCTTGAGCGAGGAGCAGCAGGAGCGCGTGCGGCTGTTCCGCAAAGACGTGATGGACCCGCCCGAGGCGGCGAGAAACGTCGACGTCGTGCTCGCGATGAACTTCAGCTACTGGCTCTTCCAGACGCGAGAACTGATGCGTCAGTACTTCGAGCGGGTCCGCGACAGCCTGGCGCCGGACGGCGTGTTCTTCCTCGACCATTACGGCGGGTCGGAGGCGATGACCGAGTGCCAGGACGACAAGTTCGTCGGCGAGCACGACAACGACCCGGACCAGTTCACGTACGTCTGGGACCAGAACAGCTACAACCCGATCACGGGCGAGATGCAGTGCTACATCCACTTTGAGTTTCCCGATGAGACTCGGATGGACAAGGCGTTCGATTACAAGTGGCGGCTCTGGACGTTGCCCGAGATCCAAGAGTTGCTCAAAGAAGCCGGCTTCAAGAACGTGACCGTCTACTGGGAGGGCACAGACGAGGACGACGAGGAAGAGGGCAACGGCGTTTTCGAGCCGACCACGGTCGGCGACGCGGACCCCGCGTACATCACCTACATCACGGCCGAGAAGTGAGCGGCTGGGTGCCCGCGGCGGCCTAGGCTGTGCCGATGGCCGCCGATCCTCTCACGCCGCCCCCGGAGCTGCTGCCGCTGGCCGCCGGAGTCGAGGCCGCGCTCGAGCGGGTCGACGGCGCCATGCGCACGACGCTGGATTCGGCGCTGCCCGATGTCGCCGATCTGTGCCGACATGTGGAGCGATACCGGGGCAAGATGCTCCGTCCGCGTTTGGTGCTGCTCTCGCACGCGGCCGCGGGGGGCCTCGGCTCGGCCGCCGACGCGTCGGACGAGGCGGTCCGCCTCGCGGCGACGTTCGAGATGATCCATCTCGCGACGCTGATTCACGACGACGTGCTCGACGAGGCCGAGGTGCGTCGGGCTGGGCGCACGATCAACGCGATGGAGGGCAACGAGGTTGCCGTAATTCTGGGCGACTACTTGATCGCCGCGGCGTACTACCTCTGCTCTTCCGTCGGAGACGCGGGCATCGCGCTCGACGTCGCGCGGGTCTGCATGGATACGGCCGAGGGCGAGATCCTGCAGCTTTCTCGCCGGCGTGACTGGTCGGTGGACGAGGCGACGTACGAGCGGATCGTCGGCGGCAAGACCGGCGCCCTCATCGCGGCGTCTTGTGGCTTGGGCGGTCGTCTCGGTGGCGCCGATGGCCAAGCGTGCGAGGCGCTGCGCGACTACGGACGGCTTGTTGGTATCGCGTTCCAGATCCAGGATGATCTGCTCGATCTTCTTGGGGAGGAAGACGAGGTAGGCAAATCTGTTGGCAAGGACCTTGAGAAAGGCAAGCTGACGCTTCCACTGATCCATCATCTCGCGACGATCGAGGCGGCGTCGCGCGGTCGTGTGCTCGCGTTGATCGAGCGTGCGGCCACGCCGAGCGGCGCGACCGCGGCTGGTGAGTTGGCGCGTGCGATCCGCGCGACAGGCTCCGTCGAGGCCGCGCAGGCGAAGGCCTTCGAGTTGGTTGACCGCGCAAGAGAACGCCTCGCCATCCTGCCGGAGAGCGAGGCGCGTCAGATGCTCGATTTCATGGCGCTCGCCGCGGTGCGACGCACGCGGTAGTCCCGGGTGGCATGGCTTTCCGAGCCGTGTCCTGGGATTCACCAACGGCCGGCGTTCTGAAAGAAGACACGGCTCGGAAGAGCCATGCCATCCGGAGCCATGCCACCTAAGGCCCTTCAGGCCGATCTCAGCGTCGCCGGCGAGTCGCGACGAGCCCGCCGACCAGCATCAGCCCAGCTGTGGCAGGGGTGGGCACGATCTGCACGGTCAACTCGAGCTGGATGGGCACGGCGCCCGCATCGGTGGCTTCTTTCGACCAGAAGTCAGGGAACTCGATCGGTCCCTGCTGGCCCGCGACGTGGAGCGAGCTCAGGCTGAAGCTGACGATGCCGCTGTTGAGGCCCTGGGCGAGGTAGCCGGCGATGCCGGGATCCGACGTGTCGAGATCGAACGAGAACTCGGCGCCCTGCGGGACCAGATCGCCCGGGTTGAGGCTGGTCTGCCCGATCGCGAACGGGTTGGTCTCGAAGCGATCTCGCACGTTGTTCGAAACGTTGCGCAACGCCGCGTTTTCGAGGTCGGCGGCGAAGGCGAAGCGGACGTCCTCATCCAGCGGGCCCCCGGCACCCCAGGCGAAGTCTTCGCCGTAGGCAAACGGGTTGAGCCCGGGGCTAAAGCCCGTGCCGTAGAGCTCGATGGGCAGGCCGGCGTCGGTGTCGGCGGCGAACTGCGGATCGCTGGGCAGCAGCGAGGATCGGAACGAGTCGTAGGTGGGGTCGTAGGCAAAGGCGTCGCCGCTCGCGATGGTCGCGGTGACCGTCGCGCTGGTCACGATGTAGTTCTGCGGACCGAGGCCGGGCGCGAA
>JBCAXI010000018.1:0-16663 GCA_038534175.1 Planctomycetota bacterium
GGTCGTGCCCTCGGCGCGTTGCCAAAAGACGCAGAAGCAGGCGAAGCCGCCGAGGACGACGCCCCAGGCGGCGACGCTGACTCGTCCGGCGATGACGTAGTGCTTGGGGGCGCGGCCGGGGCGGAGTGGCTTGTAGAAGTCGTTGATGAAGGTGGAGCCCATGGCGTTGAGGGCGCTGTTGAGGCTGGACAGGCCGGCGGCGAAGAGGCCGGCCATCATCAGGCCGCTCATGCCGGCGGGCATCTCGCGGAGGATGAAGTTGAGGAACACCGTTCGGCTGTCATCGATGGCGTAGGCCGGTGCGGCGTCGCCCATGACTTGCGGTTGGCGGTAGAAGATCCAGAGCAGCAGGCCGCAGAGCATGAAGAGCATGACGACGGGGATCGAGAGCAGGATGGCGGAGATGATGGACCAGGAGCCCTTGGCGGCGGACTTGCAGGTGAGGAGTCGTTGGGCCAGGTCTTGGTCGGCGCCGTAGCTAGCGATGCCCATGAGGGTGAAGGCGAAGATGGCCGTCCAGAGCGTGTAGGGGACGGCGGGATCGGCGTCGAGACGCAACAGCGTGAGCTTGCCGGCGGCGCCGGTGGTCCCTTCGTTGGCGGCGGCCAGTGTGTCGGCGATCTCGGTTGGTCCGATGGGGATGCGGTAGAGCAGCAGGGCGATGGCGCCGCCGACGGCGAGGAGAAAGACGCCGGTCTGGACGACATCGGTCCAAATGACAGCCGAAACGCCGCCGACGAGGGTGTAGGCGATGCCCACCACGGTGAGGGCGGCGATGGCGAGGACGAGTTGTTCGGACGGGACAGTGTGGCCCGGGGCGTCGCCAAAGAGGATGAGGGCGGCGGGGAGGGCGACGATGTAGATGCGGGCGCCGCTGGCGAAGACCCGTCCGAGCATGAACATCGCGCTGGCGGCCCGCTGGGCGCCGGGTCCGAAGCGGGTCTCGAGCAGGGCGTAGATGGTCGAGACGTTGTGGCGGTAGAACGCGGGGACGAAGAGAGTCGCCACGATGATCGCGGCGATGAGCATGCCGATGTTCGAGGACAGATAGGTGAGGTCGCCGGCGAAGGCTTGCTGGGGGCCGCCGACGAATGTGGCGGCGGAGAGGCTGGTGGCGAGGACGCTGATGGCGACCGCCCAGGTGGGCATGGAGCGGCCGCCGAGGAAGTAGTCGTCGGTGTTCTTGGCGCCTCGGCGGCTGAAGAGATATCCGGTGGCGGCGAGGCCTACGAAATAGAGCCCCAGAACGAGCCAGTCGAGGCCTTGAAAGCCGCTTGGGGGCGGGGCTGGAACGGCGGCCGGAGTCACCCCCGGAGCCTACCGGCTGAATTGATCGCGTCTCGATGTCGCGAGGGCGCAACGGGATCTGGCGCTTCGGCCACCGCTTTGCGGGATGGGCGGTAGGGGGTTCGGTACCCTGTGTGGCGGCCCGACGTGGGCCGGTTCCGGGTCCGTTGCTTTGGAGATCGCCGATGACGCTGCACCGCCGCACCACGCTGAAGGCCGCCCTCGCGGGCGCGACCGCCGCCACGGCCCTCGGGCCGGTGATTGAGACGGCCAAGGCCGAGCGGCGTCGGCGCCAGGGTGGGCGGAAGGTGCTGCGGCTGCCCTCACGGACGTCGGGGCCAGGATCGCTGGATCCGACGCAGGGTGCCAGCGTGTACGACAACCAGGCGTGCAGCCAGTTCTACGAGACGCTGCTCCAGTTCAAGTACCTCTCGCGGCCGCTGGATGTCGAGCCGCTGCTGCTCGAGCGGATGCCCGAGGTGAGCGAGGACGGCACGGAGTGGCGATTCAAGCTGCGTGAGGATGTCTTCTTTGCGGATGACGCGTGCTTCCCCGGCGGCAAGGGCCGCAAGATGGTGACGGACGACGTGTTCTTCAGTTGGAAGCGCAACGCCGACCCAAAGCTGCGGTTCAAGAACTACAACTACCTCGACGACGTGATCGTGGGAATCAACGACTTCCGTGATCGCCAACTCGAGCGTGCCGACCGGGGCGAGGCGTGCGACTACGACGAGCCGGTCGAGGGCCTGGTCAAGATCAACGAGTACGAGTTCGTGGTGAAGCTGACGCGTCCGAGCGCGCAGTTCAAGTGGTTCCTGACGGTGTTCCCGCTGGCGGTGGTCTGCCGCGAGGCGACCGAGATGTACGGCAATCGCTTCGACGCGCACCCGGTGGGCACGGGGCCCTTCATCCTAAGAGAAGAGAGCGACTGGAAGCGTGGCATCTCGCTGACGATGCATCGCAACCCGAGCTATCGGGACGTGCGCTACCCGAGCGAGCACACCGAGGCGGACACCGAGCGCGGGCTGCACACGCCGGCGGGCGAGCGGATTCCTTTCGTTGATGTCGTGGAGCTGCGGTTCTACGAGGAGCTGCAGCCGATGTGGCTGCAGTTCAAGGCGGGCCAGCTCGACTACGTGATGGTGCCGGAGTTCGGCTTCGACGAGGCGTTCAGCCGGCGGACGAAGAAGCTGAAGCGATCGTTCTCGCGGAAGGACATCGACCACCAGCCGGTGCCGCTGCTGGACTTCATCTACCGAGGGTTCAACATGGAGGACCCGATCGTCGGCGGCTACAGCGAGAAGCAGAAGGCGTTGCGTCAGGCGATCTGTCTGGCGACCGACTGGGTGGAGACGAACGAGAGCCGTTACAACGGCAAGAACGTGATCTACGACGGCCCGGTGCCCCCAGGCGTGCGAGGGCACCCCGAGGGCGGGCGGGCGCCCAATAGCGTTCAGGGTCTCGACCTTGAGCGGGCCCGCAAGGTGCTGCGAGACGCGGGCTGGGAGCTCGACGCCGACGGACGCCTGGTCGACTTTCCGACGGTGCGGTTGAACACGTCGTCGGGCGTGGACTCGATCCGCATTACCGAGCTGACGATCCGCCAGCTCGACAAGATCGGCGTGTCGATCAATCCAAACTATCTCGAGTTCGCGGTGCTCTCCGAGTCGCTCAACAACCGCGGCGCCCCCATGTTCAGCTTGGCGTGGTCGATGTCGTATCCGGACGCGGAGTACAACCTGGCGATGTTCTACGGCCCCAACGAGGCGCCGGGCATCAACTCGTTCCTGTTCAAGAACGAGGAGTACGACCGACTGTACGAGATGATCCGGGTGGAGTCCGACGAGGCGAAGCTGGAGGAGGCGTACGACCGGATGCAGTTCATCCTGCAGGACAACGCGCCGTTCGTCGGCTCGATGGCCCGCACGCGGGACTACCTGATCCACCCGTGGATCAAGAACGTGAAGGCCGAGGAGACGTTCTACAACTGGATCAAGTATCTGGACGTGGACATGGACCACGAGGACCGCCCGGTCTAATCCGGCTACAGTCGTCGCTCGTTCACATGGCTGGAGCCGGTCTCGATGTGGGTCTACATTCTCCGCAAGCTGTTGTACAACGTGCCGGTGTACATCGCCGCGCTGCTGCTGATGTTTGTGGCGCTGCGCGTGAACAACCCGGTGTACGCCTACCTCGGCAAGCAGCCCTCGCCCGAGCAGATCGAGCAGCTCACCGAGCAGATGGGGCTCAACGACCCGCTGCCGGTGCAGTTCGGAAAGTACCTCGGCCGCGTGTTCACGCTCGACTTCAGCGAGAACTCTTGGGCCAAGCGCGGCGAGCCCGTGCGCGAGATCATCGTGAGCGCGATTCTGCCGAGTCTCTCGATCACGGTGCCGGCGTTGTTGTTATCAACAAGCATCGGCGTGTGCGTCGCGCTGATCTCGGCGTACTACCGCGGGCGATCGGCCGACCGGATCCTGGTCATCCTGGCGGTGATCGGCATGTCCGTGAGCTTCCTCGTGTACATCATTTTCGGGCAGTTCTTCGGTGCGTTCTATCCGCAGTATCTCGACTCGCCCGCCCAGCCCTTCGCGATTGAGGGGTACGAGCCCTGGATCGGTGGGGAGGACGGCTTCGCCCCGCAGAACTGGGTGCGGTACTGCCTGCTGCCGGTGCTGATCTCGGTGATCGTCTCGATGGGCTATGACACGCGGTTCTACCGCGCGGTGATGGTGGAGGAGTCGGGGCGCGACTACATCGTGACCGCGGTCGCGAAGGGCGCGACCAAGAAGAAGGTCATGTTCGTGCACATGCTCAAGAACGCGATGATCCCCGTGATCACGCGGGTGATGTCGACGCTGCCGTTCCTGATCACCGGGTCGATCCTTCTCGAGGTGTTCTTCAACATTCCCGGCATGGGACGCGAGCTGATCAGCGCGATCAACGCCCGAGACTTCCCCGTGATCCAGGCGTTCGTGGCGCTGTTCGCGGCGTTCTTCATCATCACGGTTGTCTTGACCGACGTGCTCTACGCGGTGGTCGATCCACGGGTGCGGCTGTCATGAGTGACTCGATCTTGAGGGGCCTGCGATGAAGCTGGGTCAGGCCTGGAACAGCCGCGGCATGCGGAAGCTGCGCCGCAACAAGCTCGCGATGGTCGCGCTGGCGATCATCGGGGCCTACCTCGCGGTCGCCCTCGGCGTCATGTTCGGGCTCGTCACGCTGGAGGACACGCGTGAGCGCGCCCTGCCCAACCAGACGCCGGGGCTGTTCGGCTCGCAATCGAACGACAAGCGGGTGCTGGACGCGACGTGGCTGAACGACCGGCTCGCCAGCGGGCTGAGCATCGCGTCGTCATCCTCGCAGGCTGACGACGAGCGTCGCTTCCGCCAGCTCAACGACAGCGTGGGCATGGCCGAGCGGGTCGTGCCGATTGGCCAGTCGTTCTCGGAGGCCACAGCGAAGATCGAGGCGGCCCTCGCGTCGTTCGAGCTGCTCGACGAGGCGTTGCTCGACTACGAGGACATCGAGGACGAGCACTTCGCGATCGAAGAGGAGATCGCCGAGCTGGAGGCGGATGTCGCGGCGGCCCGCGCGGCCGAGCCGTCGAACGCCGATGAGATTGCCGAGCTCGAAGAAGAGATCGTCGGGCTGCGTGAAGAGCTGGCTGAGGTCTCCCCGTTGCTAGAGGAATCCACCGCGGCCCGCGACGCGGCGTTGCTCGAGACCGAGGCGGCCCAGCTGGAGGCGCTGCCGATGCCGAGCGGCTTCGGCGGCGCGGTGTACGCCGTTCGAACCAGCCTGGGCGGCGACGAGGGCGGGCGATCGATCGCGATGAAGGCGATCTACTCGATCAAGATCGCGTTCCAGGTCGGCTTCGTGACGGCGATCGTCTGCGTGCTGCTCGGTACGGCGCTCGGGGCGGCCGCGGCGTTCTATGGCGGATGGGTTGATTACGGCGTGATGTTCATCGTGTCGGTGTTCAGCTCGATCCCGTCGCTCGTGCTGCTGGTGGTGATCCGATACATCTTCAGCGACTCGCCACTGTTTGATAACGCGGCCGAGCGCCCGGGCCTGGCGCTCGTGCCGGTGTACGCGGCGTTCTGTCTGACGTTCTGGATCGGCACGTGCCGCGTGGTGCGTGGCGAGGTGATGAAACTCAAGGAGCTCGAGTACGTGCAGGCCGCCCAGGCGATTGGCTTCGGGCGCATGTACATCTTGTTCAAGCATGTGGTGCCCAACACGGCCCACCTGATGTTCATCAACTTCTCGCTGCTGTTCATCGGCGCGATCAAGAGCGAGGTGATCCTGTCGTTCTTGAACTTGGGTGTGAAGGGCCAGCCTTCGTGGGGGCTGATGATCTCCAATGGCAAGAATGACGTGACCAAGTTCTTCTTCTGGGACGTGCTCAGCGCGACGGGGTTCATGTTCGTGCTGGTGCTCGCCTTCAACATCCTCTCGGACGCGTTGCAGGACGCGTTCGATCCGAAGCACGTGGGCTGACGCGATGAGCCAGATCAGAGAGCCCATCCTGAAGGTGCGGAATCTGAAGACGAGCTTCCGCACGGACCGCGGCGTCGTGACGGCGGTCGACGACGTCTCGTTCGACGTGTTTCCGGGCGAGACGCTCGGGATCGTGGGCGAGTCGGGCTGCGGCAAGACCGTGACCGCCAAGACGATCATGCGCCTGCTGCCCGAGCACTTGACGATCGTGGGCGAGGAGAGCCGCATCGAGTTCGAGGGCGTCAACCTGGCGCACGCGAGCCCCGGTCAGATGCGCACAGTTCGCGGCGACAAGATCGCGATGATCTTCCAGGAGCCGATGACGAGCCTGAACCCAGTGTTCAAGGTGGGCTGGCAGCTCGACGAGGCGCTGAAGTATCACACGAAGCTGGGCAAGCGCGAGCGGCGGGACAAGGCCGTAGAAATGCTCCGGCTCGTGGAGATTCCGAATCCCGAGCAGCGCGTGAAGGAGTACCCGCACCAGCTCTCGGGAGGCATGCGTCAGCGTGTGATGATCGCGATCGCGTTGTGCTGCGAGCCGGACATCCTGATCGCCGACGAGCCGACCACGGCCCTCGACGTGACGATCCAAGCGCAGATCCTCGATCTGATGAACGGGCTCAAGGAGAAGCTGAACACGTCGATCATGCTCATCACGCACGATCTCGGCGTGGTCGCGCAGGTGTGCGACCGGGTGCAGGTGATGTACGCGGGGCGCGTCATCGAGTCGGCGCCGGTGCGCGAGCTGTTCCACAACCCGATTCACCCGTACACCAAGGCGCTGCTGTCGAGCATCCCGAAGGCGGGCGGCGTGACTCGGGGTGACAAGCTGCCGGCGATTCCCGGCATCGTGCCGAGTCTGTGGGAGCTGCCCGACGGCTGCCGATTTCAGGATCGCTGCGATTACAAGCAGCAGCGGTGCGTCGACGTCGAGCCCGATCTGGCGGAGTCGAAGGATGGGCGTTTGTACCGCTGCCACTTCCCTATGGACGAGCGCGTCCGGGTGACGGTCGGCGCCACGGATGGAGGAGCGTGAGCGTGGCGCTGCTTGAGGTCAACAACCTGGTCAAGAAGTTCCCTATTCGCGGCGGTCTGCTTAATCGCGTGGTGAAGCACGTGCACGCGGTGTCTGATGTGTCGTTCGAGGTGCGCTCGGGCGAGACGCTCGGGATCGTGGGCGAGTCGGGCTGCGGCAAGTCGACGCTGGGCAAGTGCGTGCTGCGCTTGATCGAGCCGACCGAGGGCCAGGTCGCCTTCGAGGGCGAGGAGATCACCGGGCTCAGCTACGACCGGCTGATGGAGTTCCGCCGGAAGATGCAGATCATCTTCCAGGATCCATACTCGTCGTTGAACCCGCGGCTGACCGTCGGGCAGACGCTCGCCGAGGCCATGCGCTTCCATGGAGTCGTTTCCCGGGACGAGATGAGCGACGCGATCGATGAGCTCATCTTGAAGGTCGGCCTGCGCCCCGACTCACGCGTGAAGTTCCCGCACGAGTTCAGCGGCGGGCAGCGGCAGCGCATCGGCATCGCACGCGCGCTCAGCGTCAAGCCCGACTTCCTGGTCGCCGACGAGCCCGTGTCGGCGTTGGATGTCTCGATCCAGGCCCAGGTGCTCAACCTGATGAAGGACCTGAAGGCCGAGTTTGGGCTGACGATGGTCTTCATCTCGCACGATCTGAAGGTCGTCGAGCACTTCTGCGACCGGGTGTTGGTGATGTATCTCGGGCGAGTGGTAGAGGAGCTCTCGACCGAGGGCCTGCACCAGAACGCCAAGCACCCCTACACGCGGGCCCTGCTGGGGGCGAACCCGATCGACGATCCGGACGATCGGCGCCCGCTCACCGTGCTGCAGGGCGACGTGCCCAGTCCGATCAACCCGCCGCCCGGGTGTCCGTTCCAGACGAGGTGCCCGAAGGTGATGGATCGGTGTCGCTCGGAGATGCCGCCGCTGGAGCGGCATGGGGAGACGCACAGCGTCGCCTGCTGGGCCGTGGAGAACCCCACGGAAACCCCGGCCACCATCACCGTCAGCGCATAAAAAAAACTCGACTGCGTGTGTCCGCCCGCAGTCGAGTCATGGAGAGAGAGACAAGACTCTGGAAAGGTGCCTCACGTTTGAGGCTTGTGCCAACGACTTGCACTCTTTTTTCGCCCACTTTCTCGCGGACGGGCGATTCGGTTCATGTAACGCGATTCGTGGCAGTTACTTAGCCGCGAACAACGGCGAACCGCTGAGAGACCCAATCCCAGTTGATGATGGTCCAGAACGCCTCCACGTAGTCGCGGCGGCGGTTCTGGTACTTCAGGTAGTAGGCGTGTTCCCACACATCTACCCCACACAGGGGGGTGGCTCCGGGCGTCTGGAGATCCTGCTGCTTCTCCATCTGGGTGACCAGCAGGCGGTCGGCGATCGGCTCGTAGACAAGCCATCCCCAGCCCGAGGCCTCGACGCTCGCGGCGGCGGCGACGAGGTGGGTCCGGAGCCCGTCAAGGCTCCCGAAGTCGCGGTTGATCATCCGCATGAGCGGCTCGGAGGGGCGGGTGGCCCGGGCCTGCGCGGGCGGGGCCATGCACCTCCAGAAGATGGCGTGGTTGATGTGCCCGCCGCTGTGGAAGGCGAGCTGGCGTGACCAGTGTTGGACGAGCTTGGCGTCCTCCTCGCCCGCCCGGATCGCGCTCAGGCGTTCGAGGGCGTTGTTGAGCCCGCGGACGTAGCCGGCGTGGTGCTTGCCGTGGTGCAGGCGCATGGTCTGCTCGTCGATAACGGGCTCGAGCGCGTCGTGGGCGTAGGGCAGGTCGGGCAGGCGATACGTTCGGCTCTGGGCGTCCCACCCAAGGTCAGTTCGGGCGTCCAGGTGCCCGTCGCGGGCGAGGGCGATGCTCGCGGTTCCAGCGACACCAACGGCGGCGCCAGCGAGCACGGCGCGACGTGTCCAGTCGGCGGTTGCGGGTCGATCGGTGCGATTCGATTCGTTCGTCATGCGTGGCCTCCGCACGCATGGTATGGGCGGTCGGCTCAGTCTTGGCGCCCCTCGATCGCGGAGATGAGGCAGGCCGCGGCGAGGATGACCAGCTCGTCCACGATGAGGTCCGAGTCGTCGATGATCTCGACGCCCATGCGGAAGACGATCGGATTGAAGTGCTGGCGGAAGCGGGCGATGGGCGTCGTTTCGCCCGGGCGGAAGACCTCGAACGTTTGCGGAGCGAACGTCGCGACGGCGTCGTTGAGGCGTCGGAGCATCGCGAGGGTGGCGTTCTTCTCTTTGATCTCGGCGGCGTCGCGTCCCTCGGCGTCGAAGATGAGCCACTGGTCCCGAAGGAAGGTGGACTTGAGCCCCTTGCGGCGGAGCGAGCCGAGCGACTCGCCGGTGGGCAGCGCGACGTCGTAGGTGGTGGAAAAATCGAGCACCGAGCGGGCTTTCAGGCTGAATAGCTCGATGGACTTGGACTCGTCGGTGTAGAGGCGGATGTCCTCGCGGAGCTTGAAGGCCTTCTGCTGGCAGTAGGCGACGAGCATGCCGTCGGTGGCGTAAACATGGAACGCGGCGCCGAGGACTTTGAGCAGCTTGCGGCGGATCGTGTAGCGCTCGTGCGGCTTTGATCCGGCGACCGGGCGAGAGGGACTTTTCCTCGGTTCGGGTTCTGCCATGCTGAGGCTCCGTGAGGTGGCGAGCGGCAGCCTACCGACCAAAGAACAAGGGCCCGGTTGATGATCCGGGCCCTTGGCGTGAAGTCTGATTGGAAGAGAAGGGAGTTAAGCGCTCGCGGCGGTGGCGTCGGCGGTCTCACCCACGCCCCAGCGGAGGAACGTGTGCATGGTGGCGCCGCCGATGATGTCCTTGACCTTCTTGGAGGGATCGACGACGTAGTCCTGCTCGAGCAGGGCAACGTCGGAGAAGAACTTCTTCATGCCGCCCTCGACCATCTTCTCGGCGATCTCCTGGGGCTTGCCGGAGTCGACGGCCTGCTCGATGCGGAACTTGCGCTCCTTCTCGATGAGCTCGGCGGGGATGTCATCGGCGGAGACGCCGAGCGGGCGGGGGACCGCCGCGGTGACGTGCATGCCGACCTGCTTGAGGGTGTCGCTGGCGACATCGCCCTCGGCCTTGAGGAGGACGCCGGTCTTGCCATCGTGGTGGATGTAGGCGCCGAACACCGTGCCGGCGCCACCGGCGAGGCGCTGGGCCCGACCGATGGAGATGTTCTCACCGGTCGAGATGCGGAGGTTGTCGACGATGGAGGTCATCTCTTCGCTGGGGGCGACGTCGCCCTCCACGCCGGAGGCGAGGACCGCGTCGGCGACCTGCTGTACGGCGTTGATGAAGTTCTCGTTCTTGGCGGTGAAGTCGGTCTCGGCGCGAAGCTCGACGATGGCTGCGGCCGAGTGGTCGTCGGCGAGGGCGATCGCGATCCGTCCCTCGCCCGCGGCGCGGTCGAGCTTGGTATCCATCTTGCCCTTGAGCTTCTTGCGGAGGAGCGCCTCGGCCTGCTCGGCGTCGCCGCCGGCCTCGGCGAGGGCTTTCTTGCACTCCATCATCGCCAGGCCGGTCCGGTTACGGAGGGCCATGACGTCTTTGGCGCTGATGTCGGCCATTTCTCGATCTCCTGCTGTCGTTGGGTGCGCGGGGGACGTGCGGGATTAGTGCGCGGTCTCGGCGGTGGGGGCGGCGGGGCTCTCGGGGGCGTCGGTGGCGCGGGACTCGCCCGCGTCGTTGGCCCGGTACTGGGCGCGGCGTGAGCGGCGGGGCTGGTCGGCGTCGGCCTCGGGCTCGCCGTCGCCGGCGGCTCGGGCGATCTCGCGGGCCTGCTTGCCCTCCGTGACGGCCTTGCACAGCTCACGCACGATCACGTCGATCGAGCGCATCGAGTCGTCGTTGCCCGGGATCGGGATGTCCACCAGGTCGGGGTCGCCGTCGGTGTCGACCAGGCCGATCGTCGGGATGCCCAGCTTGCGGGACTCCTTGAGGGCGGTGGTCTCGATGCGAGCGTCGATGATGACGATGACGCCCGGCAGCTTCTCCATGTCGCGGATGCCGGAGAGGTTGCGATGGATCTTCCGCTTCTCGCGGCGGAGCTGGGACTCCATCTTCTTGGAGTAGGAGGCGAAATTGTCCTTGAGCTCGATCTGCTCGAGCTCATCCAGTCGTTTGAGGCGCTGGCGGATGGTGCGGAAGTTGGTAAGCGTGCCACCCAGCCAACGCTCGACGACCCAGTGCATCTTGACCGTGGGCACGTGCTCGGTGAGCACGGTGCGGGCCTGACGCTTGGTGCCAACGAAGCAGATGTCCTTGCCGCCGGCGACGGTCTTGGCGATGTACTTCTTGGCGAGCAGGAGACCCTTGACGGTCTCCTTGATGTCGATGATGTGGATGCCGTTGCGCTTGCCATAAATGTACGGCTGCATCTTCGGGTTCCAGCCGCTGGTGCGCTGGCCGAAGTGGATACCGGCTTCGATCAGATCTTCAACGAGTGAGTTGGCCATGACGGGGCCTCATGGGGGTTGCAGCGACACCGGCGGGGGCAATCGACGGGGCCTCGGCTTGCGAGGCCCGCCCGCCGCGAGAGGGCGCTTGGGGGTCGGCATGGGGCGTGCCCGGCCGACGGGGTTCGGATGTTCGGCGGACCACGAATTGGTCCGACTGAGGAGGCTCGGGGCCGATCTTGCCCGAACGTCGCAACTGTAGGAGGCTCTTGGTCGGGTGGCGACCGATCACGGGCTTCAGAAGTGGGTGTCCGGCCGTCGGTCCCGGCCATGCACCGGACGCAGGTCGGTATGGTTGGTGCATGCCGGCGAAGGGCTCGGAACCGATGGGCAAGGGGGCGGGCGCCGGATCTGGGCGGCGGGTGGTTGATCGGCTGCCGCCGTGGCTGGGTGCCCTCTCGGCGGGTTGCTGGCTGATCGTGGTGCTGGGCTTGCTGGGCGGCGGCGTGGCGCTGTGGGGGCGTGGTGGGTCCGAGTCTGAGATCGGACTCTGGGTGTTCTCCCCGATGCATCAGCGGATGTACGAGCCGATCATCGAGGACTGGAACGCCGCCGAAGAAGAGGATGGCGACGACCCGAGCGATCGGGCGAGGGTTTCGCAGTCGTTGCTGGGGCGCCCGGCGTTGCGGCAGCGCATGCTCTCGGGTTTTTTCGGCGGGCTGCCGACGGCGGATCTGATCGAGGTGGAGCGGACAATCGCGGGGCAACTCTTCGCCGGGCCGTTGGACGCGGTGGGCTTTGTGGATCTCACCGATCGGATTCGGGAGGAGGGGCTGCTGGAGGCGATGCCGCCGGCGGCGTTCTCGCCCTGGACGTCGCGTGGTCGGATCTTCGGGCTGCCGCACGACGTGCACCCGGTGATGCTCGGGGTGCGCATGGATCTGATCGAGGACGCGGGGCTCTCGATCGAGGGTGTCGAGACGTGGGAGGACTTCGCGGCCGCGTTGCGTCCACTGATGGCAGACGAGGACGGCGACGGCGAGCCCGATCGCTACCTCCTTGGGTTGTGGCCCGGCACGCTTGATCGAGACAAGATCGAGATGCTCCTGTTGCAGGGTGGGACCGGGCTGTTCGCCGCGGATGGCTCGCCGGTCATCGCGAGCGACGCGAACGCGCGTGTGCTGGCTCAGATGGTCTCGTGGTGCGTCGGGCCCAACCGCTTCGCGGCGGACGTGCCGGACTTTCAGCCGGCGGGCAACCAGCTCAAGGTTGATGGATACGCGATCGCGTTCTTCATGCCTGATTGGATGTGCAATTACTGGAAGAACGAATTGCAGATGATGTCGGGCACGCTCGAGCTGATGCCGCTGCCGGCGTTGGAGCCGGGTGGCCGGCGCACGAGCGTGTGGGGCGGCACGATGCTGGGCATTCCGAAGACCGCGACGGATGTTGAGGCGGCCTGGGCGTTCGCCAAGCGGCTGTATCTCTCGCCGGAGTTGGCGCGGGCCTGGTACACCGAGGGCGACATCATCACGCCGATCCGGACGCACTGGGACGATCCGGTGTTTGACACGCCCGATCCGTACTTTCGCGGTCAGGCCAAGGGGCGTTTATACGTGCAGCACGCCTCGCAGGTGCCGACGCGTCACGCCTCGCCGTTCACGCCGACGGCCATCCAACGCGTGGCCGACGCAGCGACCGGGCTGCTCCGGTATGCGCAAGACAACGACATTTACGAGGTGTCATCGCTTGAGCCGGAGGCCAAGCGTCGTCTGGAGATCGCGCAGACGAGCGTCGAGCGTTTAATGGATGCGAACCTGTTTTTGGGCGAGGCAGAGGCCGCCTCGGAGTTGGCACCATGAGTGCGCGGCCTGGCGAGCGTGCGGCCGCGTGGCTCCTGATCGGCCCGTTCGTGATTGTGACCGCGGTGTTCGTGCTCTATCCGTTGTATCGGTCGATCGTGCTGGCGTTCAGCCAGACGTTCGGGCCGGGCGCTTCGGCGCCAGCGGGGTGGATGAACTTCCGGTTGACGCTGACGGATCCGGATTTCTGGACCGCTCTCAAGAACACGGGCCTGTTCACGCTTGGCTCGTTGTGCATCCAGCTGCCGCTGGCGCTGTTGCTGGCGATGGTGCTGAACCGACCGGGGCTCAAGGGCCGGTCGGTGTACCGGCTGATCATCTTCATGCCTCAGCTCGTCGGGCTGGTGTTCGCGGCGATGATCGGGAGCGTGCTGTTCGCGAAGCGCGTGGGCGCGGTGAACCAGGTGCTGCACGCCGTGATCGGCATCGACCTGGACTTTCCATGGCTGGATGTGCACGTCACGCCGACGCTTATCATCATCGCGCTGTGGCTCTATGTCGGCTTTAACATGGTGTATTTCCTTGCGGCGCTGCAGACCGTGGATCGCTCGCTGGTCGAGGCCGCGCTGGTGGATGGGGCGAACCCGGCGCAGCGTTTCTTGAACGTGATCGTGCCGTCCATTCGGCCGGTGCTGACGTTCGTGGTGCTGCTGTCGTTTATCGGGAGCATGCAGCTCTTCGAGTTGCCGTACGTGATGCTCGAGGGCCCGGGGAACGAGAACCGCGGGCTCACGGTGGTGATGTACCTGTACCAGCGCGCGTTCGAGCAGGGCGATCTCGGCTCGGCGAGCGCGGTCGGATGGCTGCTCGGGCTGGCGTTGATCGTTGCGGCCAGCGTGCAGATGGTGCTCGCGCGGCGGGAGGCGGCATGACCCGCCGAGCCCGACGCGTGTGGCCCCATCTCGTTCTCGTGCCGGTCTCCATGCTGATGCTCGTGCCGATCGTGTGGCTCGCGATTTCGGCGTTCAAGCGTGCGGAAGACTTCTTCGAGACGCTGTTCTTTCCCGTGAACGAGGATGGTGGGCTCGCGATCGAGCGCCTGACGATTGAGCATTTCCATCGGCTGTTCACGGAGGTTGGAATCCTCCGGTCGCTGGCCAACAGCTTCTTCTTGTCTTCCACGCTGGCGATCCTGGCGAGCCTCTGCTGCGCGGCGGCCGGGTACGCGTTGGCCCGGTTGCGTTTCCGCGGCGCCGGTGGACTGACGGTCCTGGTGCTGGCGATCCTGGTTGTGCCCCCGCCGCTGCTGCTGGCGCCCACGTACGAGTTGATGCACCAACTGGATCTGCTGGACAGCTATCTCGCGATCATCCTGCCAGGGATGGCGCCGGCCTTTGGCGTGTTTCTGTTTCGCCAGGCAACGGTGCAGTCGGTGCCACGGGAGTTGCTCGAGGCGGCGCGTCTCGATGGCATGGGCGAGCTTGGCATTTTCGCGAACGTGGCGCTGCCGCTGCTTCGCCCGATGCTGGGCGCGTTTGTGATGATCACGTATCTGGCGATGTGGAACAACTTCATCACGCCGCAGGTGTTGCTGCACAGTCCTGAGAAGATGCCGCTGGCGGTGACCGTCGCGAACATGAAGGGTGTCTACTTCACGGACTACGGCTTGCAGATGGCGGCGACGCTGCTCTCGGTCGCGCCGGTGCTGGTGCTGTTTCTGATGCTCCAGCGTGACTTTGTGTCGGGCTTGGCCAGCGGGGCGGTGAAGGGGTAGCGGGCGGCTTGGTTTCTCAACGTCTGTCCGCCGATCGGCCGACGGAGAAGGCATGATCCGATCGCCCGCCGGCACGCCCGCATCCCCCCGCACGCGAGACTCGTGGGCCGTGCTCGAGACGCTTTGTCGCCAGGCGCCGCCTCGGGTGGCGACTGACGCGTGGCGGTTGGGCGCCGAGGCGTTCCGGGCGCTCGGGCTCGACGCGCTGGCCTCATGGGCGACGGATCCATCGTGCGTGCCCCAGCCATCCATCGACGGCGCCCAGCTGGACGAACGGCTGCGGCTCGCGATCGAGCGGCTCGACGTCCGGCTCGACGCGTCCGAGTCGGCCGAAGCTCTTGATCTTGGGGAGATGGTCGCGCACGTCTCGGGCGATGGAGAGGTGGTGCTCGCGCCGAGAGCGCCGACTGGGTTCGACGACCTTGGTTGGGTTGGGTCTCTCGAGCGGCGGGCTCCGATGGTGGCGGCGGTGGGCCCGTTGCCAACCGGGGCCGGTGCACCGCTCGTGATCGCGGGATTTGCTTCGCCGTGGTTGTTGGATGTGTGTCTTGAGCGTTTGCGAGAGGCCGAGGGGGCGTCGCCCCTCGCGCGTCGGCGGCTCATCGTCGTGGAGCCCGACCTGCGTCGCGCGGCACTTGCGCTCGCGGCGACCCGTCTGCACGAGGTGCGTGACCATCGGGCGGTACTGTTTGTGGGTCGCAACGCGGTGAAGCGATTCGAGACTTGGGTGGCTGGCCGAATCGAGGTGGTGACGCCACTGCGCGTCGATAGCGCAGACTCAAACACGACGGTTGGATCGCTGGCTTCGTCGATTGACGCGACGATCCAACGATTGTGCGCACGCCAGTTGCAAGAACACGAGTCGGCGCGGCGTGCGTGTCGAGCGCTTGTTGAAGCTCGCGGCGTCGCGGGCTACGCGGACCGGATTGCACGGGGCGCCGAGGGTGGACCGTCGTTGCGAGTTCTATTGCTCTCGTCGTGCCAGACCACCTTCATTCGTCACAGTCTCGGTGATCTGGCCGCGGCGTTCGAGGCGTTGGGCCACGAGACACAGACGCTGATGGAGCCGGACGACACGGCGTTGCTCACGGGACTGGGCGTGTCGCGAGCGACGGCCGAGTTTGATCCGGACTTGATTGTCAAGCCGAACTTCACTCGGGCTGCGAAGCGAGGCGCCCTGCCGGAGGGTGTGCCGTACGCCTGCTGGATGCAGGACACGCTGGCGAATGCGATGGGGGAAGCGCATCCGATCCGCGTGCCCGGCGACACGCTTTTGGGTTACGCGCCCGGCGGCGATCTGCGTCGCTTTGGGTTCGAGGCTTCGGATTGGTTGCCGTGGCCCGTGCCGGTGAGCCCGGATCGGTTTGAGGGCGTGACGCCATCGGCGGCGCAGCGCGAGCGTTTCGGGTGCGACATCGCGTTCGTCAGCCACCACAGCGAATCGCCCACCGCGATGTGCCAGCGACTCGCGGCGCAGCTGGAGGGTGCGCCGCGGCCCGAGGTCCTGGTGAAGTCGGTTCGGGCAAGCTTGGAAACTCGGATCGCGGACCGCTGGTTCCGCCCGTTTCGAGACTTACGGCTCTTGACGCGCGAGGTGTTGGAATCGCACGTGGGGCGAACGCCGCCGGATCCAACGGTGGATGTGCTGCTGCGGGGCGTCACCGAGCCGCTCGCGGGACGCCTGTATCGCTGGCAGACGATTGGTTGGGCCATAGAGATCGCCGAGCGGCACGGGCTGCGATTCAAGCTCTTTGGGCGCGGGTGGGAGGCGCAGCCCGAGTTCGCGGCGCACGCGGCGGGCCCGGTGGAGCATGGCGCGTCGCTCGCGGCGTGTTACCAGTGCGCGGGGCTGCACCTGCACGCGGATCTGCAG
>JBCAXI010000019.1:0-16549 GCA_038534175.1 Planctomycetota bacterium
TGGACGCAGCCGCTCTACTGCGGCGGGCACTGGACGCCGCAACTCATCGAGCGCGCCGGCGCTCGCCATCCGTTGAACCCGAGCGTGCCGCGCGAGGGGACCGGGACCGCCAGCGGCATGCAGCAGGGCGAACGCCGCGCCGGCAAGAGCGTGCGTGTGCCGCCCGAGGCGCTGGTCGCGAGCGCGCCCGAGCGGGTGATCGTCTGCCCGTGCGGGCTCACGCTCGAAGAAGCGATCGACGCGGTCGAGCGGGATCTGTCGGACCAGGTGTGGTGGCGCGAGCTGCCAGGCGTGCGCGCGGGGCGCGTCGCGGTGGTGGATGGCAACCAGATGTTCAATCGCCCCGGCCCCCGTCTGGTGGACGCGTACGAGTGGCTCGTCTCGTGGATCAACGATCGGCCAGAGCTTGCGTCCAGCGCGTTCCCGTGGCAATCGCTCGGTTAGCGACGGCGGCGTCGCGCGCCCGCACCAAGCCCCGCACAGAGCCCCAGCCCAATCGCCAACACGGACGCGGGCGTCGGCACGTACTCGAAGCCGCGGTAGTCCCGGCGATCGAACGTCGCCAGCACGTCGGCCTCACCCGTCGATCGGTCGTACGACCAGAGCGTCGAGAAGTCCTCGCCAGAGTTTCGCCCGAGGCCGATCAGCCCGACGCGCTCGTCGAACGCGAGCGACTGGGCGCCGACGTTGGGCGTGATGACGCCGACACGGGTGACGCCACCCGACTGCAAATTAACGCGTTGGAGCGAGCTGTTTGTGCCGTCCATGTACGCCACGCCGTTGTCATCGACCGTGAGCCCCTGCTTGGAGGGCGTGGCGCCCACGCCAAAGAGCGTCGGTCCTTGCTGCGAGGACTCGGCAACGAGGTCGATCGTCCAGAGGCTCGAGTTTGCGACGCCGCCCTCCTGGACGGCGTGGAGCGTGCCGTCGGACGTGAAGGCCATCGAGCGGATGTCGTCAATGCCCGTTTGGAACAGTGGGGTGCTCGCGCCCGTGTCGGGATCGATCTCAAAGAGCCACTCGTCGTCGAGACCATCCAACTCAGCCGCGACGTAGTACCGGCCAGCGGGCGAGCGAGCCATGGCGTTGGCGCGGTAGTCGCTCCCGAGCTCGCCGACTCTGACCGAGCCGCCGGTGGACTCGTCGAGGCGCCAGAGCTCGCCGCCCTGCCAGGTGACGGCGATCAGGTCGGCGGCGGCCGATGAGGCCGCGGCGACGACCGCGACGACCACCGCGCGGGTAACCAGTGAGGCTCGCATGTCGTGTCTCCCTGCTCTCTTCGAATGATCGGTTGCGTTCGGGTGAGGCGGACCGCTTCAGGCTAATCGGGGACGCCCATCAAACAAACACGCCCGTCGCGGAAACGACGGGCGTTCGGGTGGATCGAGTTGTCGATCGCGGGCGTTAGTCGCGGATGAAGATGTAGGCCCCGTCCTCGGCGCCCCAGACCTGCTCGCCGCTCTCATCGAACCCGCGGTCCCAGCTCGTCATCTGCTGCTGGTCGAGCGTGAAGACGCTGGTGGCGTAGGCGGCGCCCTGCCACGAGGAGCGGCAGTTGTCGGCGATGGTCGAGCCGCTGAAGCTGTCGGTCGACTCGATGTAGGCCATCTCGATCGAGCAGCCTTCCCGCATGCCCAGGTCGCTCGGCGTGAGCTCCTTGAGCAGGTAGGGGTTCTCCCATGCGCCGGCGAAGGCCTGCGCGTCGGACGCGAAGGTGTACACATCTGAGCGCACGCGCCCGTCGGGCATCGGCGTGAGCCGGTAGACACGCTGGCGGTACGGGCTCGTGGGCGTGGTGGCGGCGGCCTGCTCGACGTACAGCCACGGGCCGTCGGTCCGATCGCGCCAGATCGGCGTCATACGGAGGAGCACGTTGATGTAGTTCTCGTTCTCGGCCGCCTGCGCCGCCGACGAGAACGTGCCGCTGAGGTAGTTCGCCGCGCGGTATGCGTTGGCCTTGCGCGGGTCATCGGTCGGATCCACGAGCGGCGCGAAGGGATTCTCCGGCGGCTCGGGGGTCTCCCACTCCAGCGCGCCCGGCCACGACATGTCATCGGCGGCCGAGGCGACCTGGTCGGACGCCGCGTCCATCTCATCGTTGATCGCGTCCTCGATCTCGTCGTTGGCCTGCTGTGTCCAGCTGTTGGCCTCGGAGTCGCCCCAGCTCGGCATGGACGCATCATCCATCGCATCATCCATCGCGTCGTCCATTGAGGCGTTGGTTGATGCGTCGGCGAGTGCGTCGGTGCTGGTCCAGTCGCCGCCGCCCGAATCGGTATTGGCTGAGTCGCCCCACGCCGGCGCGTCGTTCGCCGACTCGATCCACGCGTTCGAGTCGGCCGCTTCCATGGCCGAGTCCATGTCATTAGAGAGATCGTCGGACACGTTCTGTGCCATGGCGTCGGCCGCTTGCTCGGCGTCGTTCCAGGTCGCGGTCGACCAGTCGGACGCCTCGGCCTGAGCCTCAGCTTGAACATCCGATTCGACATCGGCGCCAACATCGGCGATCACCTCGTCGGCGGCTGAGCTGTTCCAGTCGCTCGTCGACGCGGCCATGTCGGTGTCGCTCGTCCAGGAATTGTCGGACGGCTCCGACCAGTCGCCGCTGGCGATCGGCTGTGAGGACGCGTTCGAGTTCGCGGGATTCGGCTGGGTCACCGAATCCCGTTGGTCAAAAGGGGCGGCATTGCTCTGCGGTCCCCCCGTCGAGCCGGAGGTCACGCCGCTTCCCGTGTCGCCCTGCTGCACGCCGCCGCCGCCGGCGGTCGCCGATCCGCCCGTGGCCCACGGGCTGCGGACCACCGCGTCTCGGTTGCCCGGATCGTCGATGAACGGGTTGCCGCTGACACTGCTGCCGCCGCTGGTGCTGTCTCCGCTGGCGGCGCCCGCGTCCGAGGCGCCCGTGTCGGCGGGCGTCGTGACGGTCTGCCCCGACGTGTCGGCTTCGGCGGTCGAGCCCGTGGACTGGCACGCCGAGAGCGCCGCGGCCAGGCCGACGGCGGCGAGCAAGGCCGACCCGGTCGAGAGTGGAGTCGGGACCGCGGGTCGCCCCCGCACGGTGGTTCGTGAGGTGTTCATGTCAACACGATACCAGTCGGCGTGACAAACGCGAGCGCATCGGCTCGGGAATCGGGTCCCGTCAGGGTCGGGCGCCCTATCGGCCTCGCTTCTTCTTGCGGTCGTCGCGGTAGTCCTTCTTGTTGCGATCGCGCTGCTTGCTCTTTCGGCTGCGTCGGGTGCCGCCGGGGGCGTCCTTGAATCCCGCGCCGCCCTCGGCGCCGCCGAGTCCGCCATAGCCCGGCCCGCCGCCGAGCGTGAGGCCCGCGCCCTTGGCCTTGCCGGCCGAGCGGCTGGAACCGTCGGCGATCGCAAGGTCCAGCTCCCGTCGCGGCAGGTCCACGGCGCTGATGATCACGCGCACCAGGTCGCCGATCTTGAACGAGCGTCCGGAGTTCTTATCCACCAGCGCGCCCGTCTTCTTGTCGATCACCCACTTGGGCGGCAGGTTCGAGCGCGTCTCATCGCCCGGCAGGTCCGCGGCCTTGATCATCCCGTCGCACATGTACGGATCGATCTGCACGAACACGCCCCGCGGCACGACGCCCGTCACCACGCCCTTGAACTCCTCGCCGATGTGCTCCTCGAGCAGCTGCAGCACCAGGAACTGGCGCAGCTCGCGCTCGGCGCCCGCCGAGTTCTCCTCGGTGCGCGTGCAGTGGCGCCCGATCTCGACTAGGTCGGCCTGCGGCGGGCATCGCGGGGAATCCTTGAGCTCGCGCCCGAGCGCTTTTTTGGCCTCGTCGCTCTTCGGCGGGTCGTCGCCGTTGTTTGTGTTGCGCAGATACTCGCCCAGTGCCCAGTGCACCGTCAGGTCCGGGTAGCGGCGGATGGGGCTCGTGAAGTGCGCGTACGCCTCGGAGGCCAGCGCGAAGTGTCCGATGAGCGCCGGCGAATACTCGGCCTTCGTCAGCGTGCGCAGCACGGCCATGTGCACCGCGCGGGCCGCGTCGGTCCCGCGCGTCGCGTTGAGCAGGCCCTGGAGCTCCTCGCGGGTCGGGTTGGGCGGGATGGTGAAGCCCGCGACCGTCGCCGCCTTCTGCAACGCGTCGGACTCGCCGGGCGTCGGGTCGGGGTGCGTGCGGCGCAGCAGCGGCACGTCGAGTGACTCGAACAGCTTGGCTAAGGTCTCGTTCGCCTCGACCATGAACATCTCGATGACCTTGTGCGTGTACGCGTCGTCCTCGCGCTCGGCGTCGACCACGCGCCCGTCCTCGTTAAAGACCAGCTCCACCTCGGGCAGGTCGAGCGAGATCATGCCCTGGCGCACGCGCCGCGCCTCGATGCGCTGCGCCAGCGCGTTCAGCTCGCGGAGCGTGGCCCGCAGCTCGTCGGTGTAGTCGGGGTCGGTGCGGGCGTGCTTCTTGGCCTCTTCCTCGTTGCCATCGATGAGCGCCTGCGCCTCGAGATAGGTCAGCCGCTTGGCCGACTTGATCACGGTCGACGCCACCGCCCGTCCGGTCACGTTGCCTTCGTGGTCGTACCGCATGAACGCGGTCTTCGCGAAGCGGTGCACGCGTTCTTGCAACGAGCAGATCCCGTTGGAAAGGATCTCGGGCAGCATCGGGATGACCAGCCGCGGCAGGTACGTCGAGTTGCCGCGCTGCTTGCCCTCGACATCGAGCGGGGTGCCGGGCTCGATGAAGTGCGCCACGTCGGCGATGTGGACGCCCAGCTCCCAGCCGCGATCGGTCTTCTTCAGGCTGATCGCGTCGTCGTAGTCCTTCGCGTCGGGCGGGTCGATCGTGATCACGAACTCGTTCGTGTAGTCGAGCCGGTCGGGTAGATTCTTGGGGTCCTGCTCGAATCGCTCGATGTCGTCGTCGAATTGCTTGGTCAGCTCGCGCGCCTGGCGCACGCAGGCCTCTGGAAACTCGCCCGGCTCGGGCAGGTTGTACGCCGCGATGACCGCCTCGGTCTCGACGTCCGGTCGTCCGGCCTCGCCCAGCACCTTGGTGATCACGCCCTCGGCCAGCGTGCCGCCCTCGGGGTAGTGCAGGATGTCGACCGCGACCTTCAGGCCTTCTTTGGCGTTCTTGCTCTCGGCGTCGCGGATCACGATCGGATGGGCCACGTCGCGCCCGTCGGGCTGGATGAGCCACTGCCCGCCCTGCTTGAAGAGCTCGCCCGTGAAGGTGGACTTGGCGCGGGTGAGGATCTCGAGCACCTCGCCGCGGAATCGGTCCTCGGTGCGTCCCGCACCGGCGCCGCCGCCGCGGCCTTTGCGGTCGCGCTGCACGACGATCTTGACTCGGTCGCCGCTCATCGCGTCCATCGTGCGGTCCGGCGGGATGAACACGTCGCCCTCGCGGTAGTCCGCGTCGAGCTGGACGAAGCCGAAGCCGCGCCCCGACGCGCGGAACTCGCCTTCGATCTCTTGCCCCGTGATCGAGTGCAGGCTGGGCAGGCTCAGACGCCCGTTGTCGTCGAGGTCGAGCATGCCGCGCTCGGCCAGCTCGTCCACGGCCTCGGCGAAGTCGCCCTTGTCCTCGACCCGCAGCTCCTCGGCGACCTGATGCACCCGCATCGGCTCGTACCCGTCGGTCGCGAGGAAGGCGAGCAATCTCTTCTGATAGCGCAGCGGCACGGTCGTTCCGATCGGTAGAAAGCTGAGGAGCGAGCCGCGGCGCGAGTCTTAGATCGACTCGGCGTACGCCGCGAAGCTCTCGCGGAAGCCCCGCGGATCGAAGCCTAGGTGCGCCCTGGCCTTCACGAGCGAGGCGGTCGAGTCGATCGCCGCCATCATCGCCATGCCCTCGTCGAACGGCAGCAGGTCACGCATCCCGAGCCACTTGAGACCCTTGGCCTGCAGCACGCCCAGCTTCGAGGGCAGCCCGACGACCGGCAGCGGCCTCGCCAGAGGCACGTGGTCGCGGACGTGCTCCAGCAGCTCGGGCCATGTCAGCGTCTCATCGCCTACCAGGTTGTAGATCTCGCCCTCGCTCGTCTCCGCGTCATCGAGCGACGCGTGCACCGCCGACGCCACATCCTCGACGTGCACCGGGCTCACCCGCGCCGACTCGGACCCTGCTAGCGGGTTCGGCAGCGGCAGCTCGGACGGATTGGTCTCGCGTGTGAAGTACGGCACGAACACGAACGGCGCCGACCTCCCGCGCACCCAGTTCTTCGCGTCGCCGATGAACCCCGCGTCCGGACCGTGGATCAGCGAGGGACGCAGAATGGTCCACGTCAGTCCGCTGCGCTGCACGATCTGCTCGGCCTCGTGCTTGCTCTTGAAGTACGCGCTCGGGCCCTCTGGATTGACGCCGATCGCGGAGATCTGGATGTACCGGTCGCAACCGGCGCGCCGTGCCGCCTCAACAAGCCCGTCGGTCACGCCCACATGCACGCGGTTGAATGTCTGCCCGCCCGAGGCCTCGCGGATGATGCCGACTGTGTTGACGACCGCGTCGCATCCCTCGAGCGGGTTGGCCTTGCGGGCGCCGTCGTCGAGCTGCACACGCGCGGCGTACGTGTCGAGCCGACGCGCGGTGAGCCCCAGCTCGGCGGGCGTCAGCCCCGCGACCTCTCGCAGCTCGAGCGTCTCGTGCCGGGGCAGCCGATCGCCCACCGTGCGGATGTTGCGCACCAGCGCACGGACCCGGAACCCGTGATCGAGCAGATGCCGCGTCACGTGTCGCCCCACGAAGCCCGTGGCGCCGGCGACCGCGATCAGCGGGCGATTCGAGTCTGATTGCTGCGTCTGATCTTCCATGAGCTGGGTCTCCGTCGCGTGAGCGTAGCCCATCGCCGCGGATCAGCGCATCCGCGACGTAGGCTCCAACCGTGACGCTCCGATTCGCCGACATTCGAGCGGGCTACCCTCGGCGCCGAGCTGTGCTCGGAGGCGAGGGGCATCTCGTCGAAGGGCGGCTCGAGGCGGGGCGTCTCACCGCGATCGTCGGGCCCAACGGCGCCGGCAAATCCACCCTCCTCCGTGTGCTCGCGGGCGTCCACCGCCCAGAGGGCGGCCGTGTCTGGATCGAGCCGGAAGGTCTCGACGTGCGATCGGCCCGCGCGACCGTTTGGGCGAGACGCCTCGCGCTCATCCCGCAGCGTGGCGGCCCCGCGTTCGACTACCGCGTGGGCGAGGTCGTCGCGCTCGGACGGTTCGCCTCGGGCGTGGCGGGAGTCGGGCGACTCGTCGGCGAGGCACTCGACCGCGTTGGGCTGGCCTCGCTCGCGAATCGCCGATTCGGAGAGCTGAGCGCCGGGCAGCAGCAGCGGGTGGCGGTGGCGCGCGCGCTGGTGCAACTCGCCGAGACGACGTCCGACCCCTGGGCCGATCTGTCGGGGCGTGTGCTGTTAGCCGACGAGCCGATCGCCGCGCTCGATCCGGCGTGGATCTCGGCGACCATGGGGCGCCTCCGCCAGGCCGCCCGCGCCGGGGCGGCGGTGGGTGTGGTGCTGCACGACCTGTCGGCGGCCGCGACCTGGGCCGACGACGCGATCGCGCTCTCCGCCGACGGGGCCGTGGCCCACGCCGGAAAGGCGTCGGACGTGCTGACCTCTGCGCGGCTCGAGCCGGTGTTCGGCTGCGAGCTGGTGTCGGGGGAAGTTTCCGGTGTTCGTGTGCTCACGCCCGCGGGCACCCGATAGGCTTGTGGCATGTCGACCCAGCAACTCTTCCAACTCCTCATCGTCGCGGTGGTGGTGCTGGGCCCCATCATCAGCGGTATCTCCGCCAAGCTCAAAGAAATGAAAGCCGCTCGCGAGGCCGAGCAGCAGCGTCAGCGGCGTGAGATTGAGCAGTTCCGCACGGGGCGCGACCCCAGCGAGGTCGAGCGCGAGGAGGCCGATCAGCAGGCCGCGGCCGCCGCCACCGCCCAGGCCCGGCTCCAAGAGATCCAGGCCAAGCGGCGCGAGCAACTGCAAGAACTCCGTCGCCGCCAGCAGCAGGAGCGGCAACGCGCCCTGGAGGCTCAGGCGGCCCGCCGAGGCGACGCGAGCACGTCAACGCAGACGATCCCGCAAACGTCTCCGCAAATGGGGACTCGGACGTCCACCCCCGGCCCCGTTGCCCGCCCGTCGCAGACGAGGCCAACCGCCAAGCCCCAAGCCGGCCCGCCCCGTCCGATGACAACCGCGCGGCCTCGTTCCAAGGCCGCTGAGTCCTCCACGCCGATTCCAGACGACAACCCCATCGCACGCTCGGCGTTGACGGGCAATCGAGCCGCGGAGCGCGCCTCGGCACGAGCGGCCTCCGCTGGCGAAAGGACCGCGCCGCTTCACTCGGGCTTGAACAAGCAGGAGTGGCGGCGGGCGTTGGTCTTGCGTGAGCTGCTGGATCGCCCGGTCTCGATGCGAACCGAGTCCGACGGGATCTGAGCCTCACTCGGGCGGTGTCGCCCGCGCCACGAACGACTCTCGCCGCACCGTGAACCCCATCGCCACGACACGCTGCGACGCGTCGATCACCACGATGCCGTCGTCGCCCACCGCGTACCGCGCCACTCGGGACACCCGCGAGTTGCCTAGTTGCAACTCGAGCGACACGTCGATCCGGTGCGCGTCGATCACGCCCATCGGTGTGACCACACGCTCGGCGGGCAGGCGTTCGGTGCGCACGCGCGCGGCTCCATCGCCGCGGGCCCGCCCGTCGCCATCGAACAATCGCAATGAGGTCTCCGCCTCGTGCCACTCGCCCACCACAAGGGCGCTCGGCGCCAATCGCAGCGGCGGCTCGAACACCGTCCGCAAGCCTCGAGCAGGATTCAGGCTCTCCAACAGCAGCACGCCCTTGGCGTCGCGGCCCAGCCTGGCCTCGCGCGAGAGCTCGCCCTCGTCGCCGAGCGCCTCGAGCCGCGAGGTCCGCTCGAGCCAGGTCGTGACGCCGTTCCGATCCGCGCCGACATCCGGGCCGATGGCTCGGGACAGGAAGCCGCCATCGTCGCGCTCGAACAGCCGCGTGGTGCCCGGGTAAAGGCGTTGCAGCGGGTCGGCGTTCGCCGGGGCGACCCGGTCGCTCGCCTCGCCCAGCGGCGCCGCCGACTCGATCCCGGAGCACGCGCCTAGCACGCCGCTCGCCAACACGATCCACCCGATCCAGATCCGCTTGGTCCGCATGGCGCCACGGTACAACGCCCGCCGGCTCTATACTCGTCCACGCGGCATGGAGGCCGGCTTCTCATGGGAACACGGATGCAACACACGCCCACATGCAAGCTTGCGATGCTCGCCGCCGCCATGGCGCTGGCGATGGTCGCGTCGGGATGCGCGGTGCCCGAATCGGCTCGCGGCGCCGACAGCCTGTTCGCGGTCTTCGCGCCCACATCGCCCGCGCAAGCGGCCCAGTGGGCGACCGACGAGTACAACCCCGACCTGCAGTACCGCGGAACAATCCTGCTGGCCAACGCCAGCTTCGGCGGCGAGCCGCCCTACCTCGAGCTCTACCTCGACTACATCGACCACGAGGACGGCAACGTCCGCGCGGCCGCGGCCCGCGGGCTCGCGAACCACGGCTCCCCCGAGCACGCGTTGCTTCTTGCCGAGCGCCTTGGCTATACCGAGGTCGTCGACCGCCAGTTCCGGCGCACCGACGACGACGAGTTCGTCCGCCAAGAGTGCGCCCGCGGCCTCCAGCGTCTGCACAACCCAGAAGCCGTGGACACGCTGCTGCTGGCGATGCGCGAGCCCGACCCGACCGACCCGCGCCTGCTGGCCGAGCCGAACGCCGAGGTTCGCGCCGCGGCCGCGCACGCGCTCGGGCAGTACGCCGAGTTCCGCGTGGTCGAGTCGCTGATCGGCTACGGCCTCGCCGACGCGTCGCTGACCGTGAACCGCAACGCCCGGGAGGCGCTGCGCACGCTCACGGGCCAGGACCTGGGGTACGACCGCGCGGCGTGGCGCGCCTGGTTTGGCTCCGAGGAGAACGAGGCGCCCTTCGCGGCGCGTCGCGCGTACATCTATCCGGTGTTCCGTCGAGATCGCAAGCTGATCGAGTACCTCCCGTTCGTGCCGCAGCCGCCGAACGAGGCCCCCTCGACACCGGTGGGGCTCTCCACCGCCGAACTTCTGAGCGAGAGCAACTGAGGGGCGAGCGTGCACGCGATCCGGTTCGATGGCAAGGTCGCCACGCTCGACGAGATCCCGGCGCCTGCGTGCGCTGAGGGCGAGGCGTTGGTCGCGACGCGCCGTGTCGCGTTCACCGGTGCCGACGCCGCCGCCGCAACGCGAGCCGCGTTCGAGGGCGTCCTCGGGCGGCGCGTGGTGGGCGAGGTCGTCGAGGTCGGCGCCGGAGCCGACCGTGATCGCTGGATGGGCCGCAGGGTGGTCGTCTCGGCCGACGTGGCCTGCGGTGCCTGCGACCTGTGCCGATCGGGCGTTCCGCTGCACTGCCGAGATGGACGGGTGCTCGGCATCCGCGGGCGCGACGGGGCCCTGGCCGAGCGGCTGGTCGCGCCGCTGCGCAACCTCGCGATCGTGCCCGACGCGATCGATGACGACGCCGCGATCTTCGCCGAGGCGCTGGCCGCGGCGGTGCACGTCGGGCGCGTGGTGCGCGTCGTGGGCAAGCCGTACGTGACGGTGCTCGGCGACGGCGTCGAGGGCCTGCTCGCAGCGCAGACGCTCGCGCGCCAGAACGCCTCGGTCCGCGTGCTGGGGCGACGCCCGCACAAGTTCGGCCTCGCCGAGAAGTGGGGCGTCAAGCACCGCGATGTCGCCGAGGTTGGCCTCCGCGCCGATCAGGACGTCGTTGTTGAGGCGACCGGCACGCCCGACGGGTTGCGGCAGGCGCTCGGGCTCGTGCGCCCACGCGGCAAGGTCGTGCTCATGGGCAACGCGCTCTCCGCCGCCCCGGCGGGCGCGTTCGGATTCCACGATCTCGCGCCCGTCGTCGCGGGCGAGCTCGAGCTCATCGGCGCGCGAGGCGGCGCGATCGCCGACGGCGTCGCGCACCTCGCTGAGGGGCACACCGACGTGCACTCGCTCATCACGAAGCGCATGCGTCTCGCCGATGGCGCCGCCGTGCTCGCCGCCGCGGCCGACCCCGATCAGATCGCCATCGTCGTGGACGTCTAGCCCTCCACCGGCACCCGTTCGCCCTGAAATGTTGGGCCTCATTTCCCCAAGAAGCGACCGGACGACCGACTTCGGAAGGGGGCTGGTCCATGCGTTATCTGCTCGCGGTGCTGTTGCCGCCAATCGCCGTGCTGTCTTGCGGCAAGCCATTCCAGGCGATCGCGAATCTCATCCTGACGTTGCTGTTCTGGATCCCCGGCGCCGTGCACGCCGTGTTTGTCGTGCACGGGCTGCACGAGGACCGCCGCACGCGGCGCATCATCGAGGCGTTGCGCTCCCGCGCCGCGCCCGCGGTGTAACCTCTCTCGATCGAGCCAGCACAGGAGACGCCGATGTCACACCGCCAAAGCAACACGCTCGGACTCGTAGGATTCATCCTGTCGATTGTCGGCCTGCTCTCGGCGGGCTGTCTCTCGCCCCTGGGTCTGCTGCTCTCGCTCATCGGCTTGTTCAAGGAGCCGCGGGGCTTCGCGATCGCCGGGCTCATCCTCGGCCTCATCGGCTCGGCGGGATTCATCATCTTCGGGCTGGTCTTCGGCACGTTCCTTTTCGCCGGCATTGTGATCGCCGCGGCCGGCGGGGCGGCGATGCTCGGCGCGTTCGGGCAGGTCAGCGAGTTCCAGAGCTCGCTCGACGAGTACTACGAGGCCAACGGCGTTTACCCCTACGCGCTCGAAGAGATCGACATGGACCTCACCAATCTCGAGAACGTCTATGGCGGCGGCTGGGCCTACGAGCGCTCCGAGGACGGGCAGTCCTTCAGCATCGACGGCCCCGGGCCCGACGGGCAGCGAGGCACCGAGGACGACTTCTCGCTCGACGTCGATCCCTCCAGCATCGTGCTCCGAAAGGGCGAGCAGGAGATCCACTCGATCCAGCGCGATCTGCTCAACATCAACCTGCCCGACATCAACGCCAACGAGCCCCCGCCCACGCCGCCGTCCGAGTCCGACACGCCGCCCCCCGCGCCGGACGACTCGGACGCTGGCTCGCCCTCGCAGCCCGATGCGCCTTCGCCACCCGCGCAGCGTTGACGCCCGCTACCAGAGCGTGCGCACGCGGATGGTCTCGGGGATCTGACGCAGCCGACCGGCGATGTCCGTCGCGTTCGTCGGGTCCACATCGAGCACGACGTAACCGATCGCCTCGTCGGTGCGCAGGTACTCGCCCGCGACGTTCGCGCCCAGCTCGCTGATGATCGCGTGCATCTTGCCCAGCACACCAGGCACGTTTCGATGAAAGTGCAGCAGGCGATGGGGACGAGGACCGATGGCTGGTCCGCTCGCGGATGTCGCCGACACACGCGACTGACTCGGCAGCTCCACGTTCGGCACGTTCACCGCGCCCGTCGTCGAGCCGTTGTTGATGAACCGGACGAGCTTCGTCGCGACGTCCTCGGCGATGCTCGACTGTGCCTCCATCGTCGATCCGCCGATGTGCGGCGTCAGGATCACGTTGGCTCGCCCGCGCACCGGCGCGTCGAACGACTCGGTCTTCGACGCCGGCTCCTCGGGGAAGACATCGAGCGCGGCGCCCGAGAGGCGCCCGGCCTCCAGAGCGTCCGACAACGCCGCGAGGTCGACCACGCCGCCGCGCGCGTTGTTGATGAGCGAGGCGCCCGGACGCATCAGCCCAAGCTCGCGCTCGCCGATCAGCCGCTCCGTGTCGGGCGTCGCGGGCACGTGCAGCGTCACCACGTCGGACTCGGCCAGCAGCGCGTCGAGCGAGGCGGTCGGCTGGGCGTTGCCCAGCGGCAGCTTGGGCACGAGGTCGTGGTACAGCACGCGCATGCCCATCGCCTCGGCCAGCACCGACACCTGGCTGCCGATGTGTCCGTACCCGACGATGCCCAGCGTGCGACCGCGGATCTCGTGCGCGCCAGAGGCCGACTTGTCCCACCGCCCCGCATGCATCGCCGCGGATCGATCGAACAGCTGCCGGTGCAGCGCGATCACCTCGGCGATTACCAGCTCGGCGACCGAGCGTGTGTTGCTGAATGGGCTGTTGAACACCGGCACGCCCGCGGCCCGCGCGGACCCGAGGTCCACCTGGTTCACGCCGATGCAGAAGCACCCGATCGCCAGGAGCCGATGGGCCGCGCCCAACGCCGCGAGGTCGAGCTGGGTCTTCGAGCGGATGCCCACGAGGTGCGCCTCGCGGATCGCCTCGGCGAGCTCGTCGCCTTCGAGCGCCTTGGGAAAGGCCCGCACCTGGAACGTCTCACGCTCGAACAGCTCGATCCCACGCGCGTGCACGCTCTCGAGCAGCACCACTCGGATCTGGTCCTTGGGGAAGCTCGTCGTCGGGCCGTCGGGCTGCGGCACAGGTTGGGCGCTAGTCGCTGGGGGCATCGGTGGATTCTTGTCTGGCTGGCGTCGTCTCGGCGCCCTCGCCGGTATCGGTGTTGACAGGCGTGTCGGTGTCTGCGGTCGACTCGGTGATGGCGGGCGGCGGGGGGGTCTCGCTCGGTGGATTCAGATTGACCACGCCGCCGAGCATGAGCCCGCCCAGCACGGCCGCGAGCGCGAGCCGATACCAACCGAACGGCGTGAGTCCGTGACGCGTCAGGAAGTTCACAAGCCAGCTCACCGCCAACGCCGCGGAGATCGTCGCGACGACCACGCCGACGATCACGGGAGCCCATCCGAGCGTCTCAAATAGGTTTGGCACGCCCTCCTGGTTCGACTCGTGCAGGTTCTTGGCGAGCTTGTAGACGCAGGCGCCCCCGAGCGTGGGCAGCCCGAGCAGAAAGCTGAACTCGGCCGCCTCGCGCGGGCGCAGGCCGGCGAAGATGCCGCCGGTGATCGTCATCATCGATCGCGACGTGCCGGGCCACATCGCCAGGACCTGGAAGCAGCCGATGAGCAGCGCCTGGCGCCACGTCAGGTCGGTGATCGACCGGGCGCCCTGCCCGTGCTTTTTGCGCCAGCGATCGACGAGCATCATGTACACCCCGCCGAGGGCCAGCGCGAGGATCACCGGCACGGGACGGAACAGGATCGACTCGATCCAGTCGTCGAGCAGCAGCCCGAGAAACGCCGCGGGCAGGAACGCGATCACGAGGTTGAAGAACAGCCGCCGACCCTTCGCGTCCTTGCCCAGCACGCCGCGGAGCATCTGCATGCAGCGTGGCCAGTAGAGCCCCAGCACCGCGAGGATCGCCCCGCCCTGGATCACGATGTTGAACGCGTCGACGGCCCGCTTCATCTCGGGCGGCTGATCGAGACCCAGCAGCGACGACGCGATGATCAGGTGCCCCGTCGAGGACACGGGCAGGTACTCCGTGATGCCCTCCACCAGACCCAGAATAATCGCGTCCAGCAGGTTCATCGTCGGCAGGCTCCCATCCGCAGCGGCGACTCTACGCGACCGGCGCCCCCGTAGCATGACCGCGTGCAGACCGACTCCGGCGCCCTCGCGGGCCGAACCATCCGCGTCTCCTCGATCGACGACCCGCGGCTCGATGTGTACCGAAATCAGAAAGACGCCTGGCTCCGAGCCCAACGGATCGGCGGCACTGGCCTCGATACGACGCTTGAGACACCGCTCGGGACGGGCTTATTCATGGCCGAGGGCGAGCTCGTGGTGCGGCAACTCGTCCGGGCGGTGGCCCTCGGGCGCGGCTGGCGTGTCCGGTCCGTCCTCATCAGCGAGAACCGACTCGGACCCATGAGCCAGGGCGAGCACGCGCTCAGCCAGCTCCCGCCCAGCGTGCCCATCTACCTGGGCGACGGGGACACGCTCAGCGCCATCGTGGGGTTCGACCTGCACCGAGGCGTGCTGGTGTGCGGCGAGCGCCCGATGCCGGATCAGGCCTGGTCGCTCGATCGGCTGATCGCGCAACGACGCGCGATCGTCGTGCTCGAGGACCTCGCCAACCACGACAACATGGGCGGCCTGTTCCGCAACGCGGGCGCGCTCATCGGCGCCGAGCACGCGGGCGTGCTGCTCAGTCCGCGATCCTGCGATCCGCTGTATCGCAAGGCGCTGCGCGTCTCGATCGGGCAGGCGCTGCACGTGCCCCACGCGGTCGCAGGCGACTGGCCGGGGGATCTTGAGCGGCTGGCGAACGCCGGCTTCGAGACACTCGCGCTCACGCCCGCCCCCGACGCGGTGGACATCGACGAGATCGAGCCCATCGGCCCCACGGACCACGATCGACGGCTGGCGATCGTGCTCGGCGCCGAGGGGCCGGGCCTCACAAACGCCGCGATGGACGCCTGCCAGCGGCGCGTGCGCATCCCTGTTCGCCTCGAGGCCGACTCGCTCAACGTCGCGACCGCCGGCGCGATCGCGATGCACCGGCTCTGGTCGCTCCGCGGCTGACTCGGCGCAACCCGACTGTCTCGGCGTGTTCTCGATGCGGCGTTCGCGCCCGTCGGCGACGCGCGCGTGACCGGTTCTCGGACGTGGGCGGTCTCTTCAAGCTGGGCGAGCCACGCGGGGATTGCGACCGTTGGTGCAACGCCGCGCAGGGGACACGGGTGGACGCGGCGGCAGGGGATCGGCATGCACGGACGCGGCACACGAGCGCGGCAGGCGGGAGTTCTGGCGATGAGCATCATGGCGACAACAGCGATCGGTGGCACACGCGGCGATCTCGATGATCTCGCCGCTCGCGCCTGGGATCACGATTACCAGGAGCAGACCGACGTCTACGCGTCCGCTCCTTGGCCCGAGCTCAACGCCGACGCCAAGCTCGGCGCGATCAACGTGCAGGGCAAGCCGCTGCCCGAGGGCCTCTCCGATGGGCACATCATCCAGGGCGCCCCGCTGCAGGCCGATCGCGTCACGGTCGTCGTGTTCTGGGGCACATGGTGCGGGCCGAGCCTGCGGGCGGTCGAGGTCGTCGAGGGCGTGTCGCAGCTCTACGGCCGCAAGCTCCAGCCGGTCGCCATGGCCGGGCAGGACGAGCGCCGAAAGGCGGTCCAGAACTACCTCGAGACAAACTCGATCGGCTGCACCATCGCGGTCGACGAGCGCCAGACCCTCTACCGAGCGCTCGACGTCGAGGCGATCCCGATGGCGCTGGTGGTCTCGACCGATGGAGTTGTTCGCTGGCAGGGCAACCCGCTCGACCCGCGGTTCAACGAGGCCGTGCGCCGAGTGGTGGACGCCGACCCCGGCGTTGCCTGGCGCAAGAAGAAGGCGGCGTAGCCACCAAGAACCACGCACGCTGGCCCGAGTGGGCCAACGATGCTCCGATGCCGAACGACTCGCACGGGGCAAACGGGGCGCCCTCGGCCGAACACGCCGGGGGTGTTCTCGCGCCATTTGGGCGTCCGCTCTTCGAGGTCGTCCTTCACGAGCCAGAGATCCCCAACAACACCGGCAACATCGGGCGCACCTGCGTCGCGACCGCCTGCTCGCTCCACCTGATCCACCCGCTGGGGTTCGAGCTGAGTGAGAAGGCCTGCCCGCGTGCTCGTGCATCGCCAGCCGCGGCCAATAGTCGAGCCCCGCGCGCCGG
>JBCAXI010000020.1:0-16447 GCA_038534175.1 Planctomycetota bacterium
ACTGGATCGCCCGCATGCTCGACGCGGGCGAGGACCCCCGGTACATCATGCGTCGCCTCGCGATCCTGGCGAGCGAGGACATCGGCAACGCCGACCCGCGCGCCGCCTCGCTCGCTGAGAGCTGCTGGTCGCTCGTCGAGCGCATCGGCATGCCCGAGGCGCGCATCACCATCGCGCAGTGCGCCACCTACCTGGCGCTGGCGCCCAAGTCCAACGCCTCGTACGTCGCGATCGACGAGGCCCTCACCGATATCAAACGCGGCCGAACGCAGCCCGTGCCCGTGTACCTGCGCGACCCCAACTCCTCGCCCATCCAGGACGACGAGGGCGCCTCGCGCTCGATGCGGGAACGCGACGGCGAGCGGTATCGATACAGCCACGCCGAGTCCGACGGCGTCACCGACCAGTCATACCTCGGCGTCGAACGCTCGTACTACCGACCCACCGACCGGGGCGCCGAGAAGATCCTCGGCGAACGACTCGAACGCATCCGCGCCATGCGGATCGCCAAGCGACAGAAAGAAGCCGATGCTCGATAGCTCCGAAGCGAAGGTCGCCGTTCGAGACGAGTCGCAAGCCAGGCTGGCCGCCATGAGCGCGACCGAACGAGGCGAGGCCTCGGAGGCCCTGTGCACCAACTTGCTCGCCAGCCGCCTGATGGTCGACGCGAAGGTCGTCGGCCTGTTCGCCCCGCTCTCCGACGAGCCCGCGCTGCATCGCCTTGCCACCACCCTGCACCGTCGCGGCGTGCAGATCGGGGCGCCCCGTGTTGACTGGAACGCCGAGACCATGGAGATGTGGCGCATCGAGTCGTTCGAGATCGACGACGAGCGCGGGCTGATCGACGAGGGCGGGCTGGTCCCGCAGGCGACCGAGCGGCTCGGGCGCCTGGAGCCCGATCGACTCGACGCCATCATCGTGCCGGGTGTGGCGTTCGACACGTCTGGGAGACGGCTGGGGCGTGGACGGGGCTTCTACGATCGCTTTCTGCCACGGTGCAAGCGAGCCGAACAGATCGGCGTGTGCTTCGAGGCGCAGATCGTGCCCGAGATCCCCACTGAAGATCACGACGCGCCGGTCGATGCGGTCGTCACCGAAGCGCGCGTGATCCGGCCTTGATCCGGCCCTGATCCGGCCCTGATGCAGCCGTGATCCGGTGCTGATTGGGTTCTGGTCAAGCCGTGAAGAGCGTTCGGTGGAGCCACGGAGCCGTGACCCGATCCACGGGCTAATCTCCACCACGGCACGATCGATCGGCTCGGACGCCCATCTCGACGCCCAGACCCTGGCGAAACCCACGGAGGCAACAGGCATGGCCCTTCCATCCCAGAGCGGCTCGCGCGGTTCGGCGCGGGCGGTGCGTTCCAAGCATCGCGGCCTGCCCCGGTGGCTACCCATCGCCGGCGCCGCGGGCCTCATCGCCGTCATCGTCTGGGCCCTCTGGCCCGACGCGGGCGCGCGCACGCCGGAGACGCCCGCGGGCCAACTCGCCGGCGAGCTCGACGATGGGCAAGAGCCCAACCACTCCGAGCCGGACGCGGACGCGCCCCGCGCATCCAACGAGCCGATCGACGTCCTCCCGCCCATCGAGCGCACGCCCGCGCCGCGGCCCGACGCGGTGGTCGCGGATTCGAGCATGACGCAAGAGCCCGCCTCCTCGCTCTCAGAGGCGATCGGCCGAAAGCGAGCTGAGAACGCGACCGAGCGGGAAGCGCCGCCCGAGCCCGCTCGATCGGCGCCAACGACGACCGCGGACACAAGCACACCCGCTGAACCGTCCGCGCCGCCGCCGGCGCGTCGCGTCAGCCCCTCGGCGGCGACCGCGATCGTCGAGTCCGAGAGCCTGCTCGAGCGCGGGCTGGGCGCCGAGGCCCGAGACCTCCTCAACGAGGCCCTGCTCGGCAGCAACGAGGACGATCAACGGCGACTCCGCGAGCGTCTCAGCACGCTCAATGAGGAGCTGATCTTCTCCCCGACCGTCTATCCCAACGTGTGGAACACCGAGCGCTACACCGTGAAGGGCGGCGACTCGCTCGCGCGCATCGCGTATCGCAACGATCTGGCGATCGACTGGCGGCTGATCCAACGCGTCAACCGCATCGCCAACCCCAACAGCATCCGCGTGGGACAGACGCTCAAGCTCGTGCGCGGGCCGTTCCACGCCGTGGTCGACAAGTCGGACTATCGCCTCGACGTGTACCACGGCGCCCCCGACGAGCCCGAGGACTGGGTCTACATCCGCTCGTTCGCCGTCGGGCTGGGCGAGCACAACGCCACCCCCACCGGCGCGTTCGCCGTCCGCCCCGATAGCAAGCTCGTCAACCCCCGCTGGACCAACCCCCGCACGGGCGAGCAGTTCGAGGCCGACGACCCCGAGAACCCGATCGGCGAGCGCTGGATCGGCCTCGTGGGGCTGGGCGACGCCGCCAACTTCACCGGCTACGGGCTGCACGGCACCATCGATCCCGGCTCCATTGGGCAGCAGCGATCCATGGGCTGTGTCCGCCTCGACGACGACGATGTCGAGCTCATGTACGAGCTGCTCGAAGAGGGCGTCAGCCGCGTGCTGATCAAGGACTGACCGGCCTGCCGGCATGGCTCTTGTTGGCATGGCTCTCCGAGCCGCGTCTCCCAGCCCCAACCCACCCTGCCAACCCTTGCGCCACGCCCTCTCTCAACGCTGATGGCCTTGATTTTTTCGGATGACTCGGCTCGGAGGGCCAAGCCACCAAGACGCCCGATCTTCAAGCCCAAAGCCGGCTTTGGACCTATCATTCTCGACGGCCCCGGGCCCACCGGGACGTCCATCCAGTGACGCCCCGGGAGTGCCATGAGCGAAGCCGACCACCCCACCTCCAGTCCGACCCCCGACCCGATCCCCGACGCGACCCCGAGCGTCTCCGCGAACGGCGCTCCCCACCCCCAACCCAAGCCCCAAGGCGGCGACTACGGGTCCGACCAGATCAAGGTCCTCGAGGGTCTCGAGGCCGTGCGCAAGCGCCCCGGCATGTACATCGGTGGCACCGGGCTCAACGCGCTCCACCACCTCGTCTACGAGGTCGTGGACAACTCCATCGACGAGGCGATGGCCGGGCACGCGACCGCGGTCACCGTCACCGTCCAGGCCGATGGCTCGTGCGTCGTCACCGACGACGGGCGCGGCATTCCCGTCGAGCCCATGAAGCACGAGGATCCCAACCTCGACGGCAAGTCGGCGATCGAGGTCGTCATGACCAAGCTCCACGCCGGCGGCAAGTTCGGACAAGAAGGCTCGGCGTACAAGGTCTCGGGCGGCCTGCACGGCGTGGGCGTCTCTTGTGTGAACGCTCTTTCCGAGTGGCTCGAGGCCGAGGTCTACCGCGATGGGAAGATCCACCGCATCGAGTTCAGCCGCGGCGCCGTGACCAAGCCGATCAGCGTCGTGGGCGACCTGCCCAGCGGGAGCGCACGCAAGGTCGGCACCGCGGTCAGCTTCAAGCCCGACCCCACCATCTTCGAAGACACCACGTTCAACTACGACACGCTCGCCAACCGACTGCGCGAGCTCGCGTACCTCAACCCAGGCGTGACGATCAAGCTCACCGACGAGCGCGTCGGCGCCGACGGCAAGCCCAAGCACGAGACCTTCCACGCCGAGAACGGCCTGCTCGCGTACGTCGGGCACCTCATGAAGGGCAAGAGCAACCTCTCCTCGCCCGTCTACCTCCGCAAGGACGACGAGGAGCGCAGCCTCGTCTGCGAGGTCGCGCTGCAGTACCACGACGGGTACAACGAGACCCTCTTCACCTTCGCCAACAACATCAACAACGTCGATGGCGGCAGCCACGGCCAGGGCTTCAAGGTCGCGCTGACCCGAACCCTCAACGGCTACGCCCGCAAGGCCGGCATCATCAAGGAGAAGGACCCCACGCCCACGGGCGAGGACCTCCGCGAGGGGCTGATCGCGATCGTGAGCGTCAAGCTGCCCGACCCGGCCTTCAACAACCAGCCCAAGGAAAAGCTGCTCAACCCAGAGATCGAGCCGTTCGTGGGCCAGGCCGTGCACGAGGAGCTTGAGGCGTGGCTCGAGGAGCACCCGGGCGAGGCCAAGAAGCTCTGCCAGAAGGGCGTCATCGCGGCGCAGGCCCGCGAGGCAGCGCGCAAGGCCCGCGAGCTCACGCGGCGCAAGACCGCGCTCGACTCGGGATCGATGCCCCACAAATTGAGAGATTGCAAGACCAAGGACGTGGACAAGAGCGAGCTGTTCATCGTCGAGGGTGACTCCGCGGGTGGGTCGGCGACGCAGGGTCGCGACGTGGAGACACAGGCGATCCTGCCGCTGCGCGGCAAGCTGCTCAACGTCGAGAAGGCGCGGATCGACAAGATCCTCGGCTTCGAGGAGATCCGCACGCTGATCGCCGCGCTGCGCGTGGGCATCGGCGCCGACTTCGACATCACCCGGCTGCGCTACGGCAAGGTCATCATCATGACCGACGCCGACGTGGACGGCAGCCACATCCGCACGCTGCTGCTCACGTTCTTCTTCCGCCAGATGCCCGAGCTGATCCGTCGCGGGCACGTCTACATCGCCCAGCCGCCGCTGTACCAGGTGCTCAAGGGGGGCAAGAAGAAGTCGAGCCAGTACGTGATCAACGAGCGCGACATGGCCGGCGCGTTGACAAGTCTCGGGCTCGAGCGTGCGCACCTCGAGGTGCGCGACCTGACGGGCGCCGACGTCGAGGGCGACGCCGACGAGGCCGCGCCCATCGAGCGCTCCATCGCGTGCGACGACGCCAGGCGGGCCGTCAAGCTGCTCACGCGACTCGAGGAGTTGGTCGAGGTCGCCGAGCGCCGCGGCGTGCTGTTCACCGAGCTGCTCGAGGAGCGCTCGCGCGATCCCGAGGAGCAGGAGCGTCTGCCGAGCCATCGCGTGACCTGGCGCGGCGGCGACCGGTACGCCTGGAGCGAGCAGGCCGCGCTGGCGATCGTCGAGACCGAGGGCTTGCGCCTCGAGGACACGGACGAAGACGAGACCGGCGAGGCCGAGGGCGGCGGCCCGAGCGGCCCCGTCGCCACGCTGCGCGAGCTGCACGAGAACCGCGAGCTGATGAGCGTGATCCACGACCTCGCTGAGCTGGGGCTATCGATCGACGACTACGCCTTGGTGCAAGAGGAGTCGATCACGGGCGCGCGCATGCCCGCGCGCTTCGCCTGGGTCACCGAATCCTCCGCGGCCGAGACGAGCGAGTCCGAGCCCAATGACGACGAGACGGTGCGCAAGGCACCGACGGGCCGCATCGTCGAGGCGGCGAATCTCGCGGGCGTGATCGATGCGCTGCACGACATCGGGCGTCGCGGGCTGGAGATCAAGCGGTTCAAGGGCTTGGGCGAGATGGACGCCGAGCAGCTGTGGGAGACCACGATGGACTCGTCGGTCCGCACGCTGATGCGGGTGACCTGGGAGCAGGCCAGCGCGGCCGAGGAGCTATTCTCAGTGCTGATGGGCGAGGAGGTCGAGCCCCGCCGCCGCTTCATCGAGGAGCACGCGCTCGAGGTCAAGAACCTCGACGTCTGATCGCCTCGGCGGCGGCGCCTCGTGGGTAGCACATCGTTACCGGACGCCGCGAGGCGTCGCGGACGCGCCGATCCGGACCGCCGCGCGCCACGCGCGCCCGTTGCGTGGAGCACGCCCCAGAGACTTCCGATAGACGAGGCGTCCAGCCGTGGCACTCGCGGCGGGCGTCGCCGAGTGGTCGGCGGCGAGCTGATGTCGACAGGGAGCCCGACGTGAATCAACGCCCAGGCAAGCGCAAGGCCGACGAGGCCGGGCGCACGAACTCCCTCGGCGTCAGCCGCAAGCAGCTGAAGTCGCTCGTGCAGGAGATCGATCGGCGATCCGGCGTGACGCAGCAGGGCGCGGGCGGCCGCGCCGGGCCGGCCAACGCCCCCGACCGCCAGTACGCGCGATGGTCCTACACGATCGAGACCGTGCCGGCCCAGCTCGAGCATCCGGGCGGGTCGCAGGTCAATCTTCGGCTCGCGGCGCGGAACCTCTCGGCCGGCGGCATCGCGCTGCTGCACAACGGGTTCGTCCACACCGACACACGCGTGACGATCGCGCTGGCGCTGCGCGACGGCACGGTGATGACCGTCGCCGGCAAGGTGGTGCGCTGCAGCCACGTGGGTGGCGTGGTGCACGAGCTGGGCGTGAAGTTCAACAACGCGATCGATCTGCAAACCCTCAAGCCGCAGGGCGCCGATGACTGGTACACGCTCGAGCGCGTCGATCCGCAGTCGCTCGATGGGCGCCTCGTGCTCGTCGGCGGCTCGGAGATGCAGCGCAACGCCTTCCGCCAGACGATCAAGGACAGCATGCTGCGCGTCGCGGAGGCCGACACGATCGATCGCGCGATCGAGGAGCTCGGGCGAGGCTGCGACGCCATCATCGCCGATATCACCGGCGACCCCGAGCTGGCGATCACGCTCCGCTGCCAGCTCGACACCGAGAACATCGAGCTGCCAATCATCGTCATCGCCAAGAAGAACGAGTCCTCGAGCCAATCCGCGGCACTCGCGCTGCGACCGGCCGCGATCATCGGCGTGCCGCTAGACGAGATCGTCACGCTCCGCGCGCTCGGCGAGGTGCTGCTCGTGGGCCGATCGTCGCAGCGCGCCGCCGGATAAGCGCCGCCCGTCCGGTCGAGCCCGACCCGGCCGCGAGCTCTTGACACTCCCGATCGACCACCACCATCGCCCGTCGCGACCTGTCTCGGAGCCCGCACCTTGAGCAGCCATCTCGGTTCGTCCGGTAGTGAGCAGGCGTCCTCGGGCAACTCGCTCGGGCTCACCCAGCGCGACCTTCGCGCGCTCTTGGACAAGCTCGACGGCGATCCCAGCAATCCCGATGAGTCGCGCTCGATGGTCGACACGGGGCGAACGTACGCCCGCCACAACTTCCGTCTGAACGCCGTGAACGTCGAGATCATGCACGCCGAGCAGGCCGACACGGTCGCGTCGACGATTCGCGTCGCGGCCCGGAACATCTCCGCCGGCGGTGTCGGGCTGCTGCACCGCGGCTTCGTCCACCTGGGCACACAGGTGCGCGTGCACCTGCCCCTCGCCAAGCAGGGGCTCACGCCGGTGCCGGGCGGGGTGCGCCGTTGCCAGCACATCTCGGGCGTCGCCCACGAGCTCGGCGTGCAGTTCGACGAGAACATCGACCTCGACGAGGTCTCGTGGCTCGATCTTTCCTACGCCTGGCACACTTACGACAAGGTCCGCGCGCACGAGCTCTCGGGAACTGTGCTCTACGCCGACGCCAGCCGGCTCGCGCAGATGCGCTTCCTCGATGTCATCCGCGGCACGCGGCTGACCGCCTCCAAGGTCTCCGACGCCGAGGAGGCGCTCCGCGCGATGATCAAGGGCGTGGACGTCGCCCTCATCGCGGGCGATCTCGGCCAGGACCGCGCCGACTCGCTCTTTCACGCGGCCCGCCACCTCGAGCTCACGACGCCCATGATCTACGTCACGGACAACGTGGACCAGACGGCCCTTCGCGATCGGCTCGTCGCGCTTCGGCCCGACTCCTTCGTGCGCAAGCCGCTCGAGAAAGCCACGCTGCTGCGTGCCATCGCCGAGTTCGTCGCCAAGCCGCCCGAGGCGGACGGGCACACCGACATCGACGCCGCCTGAACCACGCTCGATCGATACCGTGGGCGACACCCACGGGAGCCCGCTTTGCACCACATCGATCGGATCGAGCGGCACATGGACACTCGCGTTATGCACGAGCGGCGCCTGTCTGGCGGATGCGTGGGTGATGTGCGCCTTCTCAAGCTCGAGCGCGGCCCGCGCGTGGTGGCCAAGCTCGGCGACGCCGACGCGGCGCTCGATGTTGAGGCCCGGATGCTGCGCTTGCTCCAAGAAAGGAGCGCGCTGCCCGTGCCCGACGTGCTCATCGGCGAGCCCGACCTGCTCGTGATGACGCACGTCGAGCACGACGGCCGCGGTGGACCATCGAGCGATCTCGACGCGGCCGATCATCTCGCGGCGCTGCACGACATCGAGCCCGAGCATGGCGAGCGCCGCTATGGCCTCGACTTCGACGCACGCATCGGCGGCCTGCACCAGCCCAACGGGTGGCTCGACGATTGGCCGCACTTCTATGCCGAGCGCCGACTCGTGCCCATGGCCGAGGCGGCCCATCGCGCGGGCGGGCTCGACGCCGCCACCCGCCGAAGGGTCGAGGGGCTCGGCGGGCGCATCCACGACCTGCTCGGGCCAGGCGACGCGTGCGCACCGCCCGGGCTGGTCCACGGCGACGTCTGGTCGGGCAACGTGCTGATGCACGCCGGCCGCGTCGCGGCGTTCATCGACCCGGCGTGCTACCACGCCGACCCGGAGATCGAGTTGGCGTTCGTCACGCTCTTCTCGACGTTCGGAAAAGCGTTCTTTGAGCGGTACGTTCGGCACCGCCCCATCCGCGAGGGGTTCTGGGATCGCCGACGACCGGTGTACCTGCTGTACCCGCTGCTCGTGCACGCCCGGCTGTTCGGGGGGCACTACGGGGCTTCGGTCGGGCAGACGCTCGATGCCTTGCCTGATTGACCGCACCGAACGCGGAGGGCGACTGGCGGGATTCGAACCCGTGACCTCCTGGACCACAACCAGGTGCTCTAACCAACTGAGCTACAGCCGCCAACTTCGCCGATCGCGCGGCGAGCGGCAATCATAGTCCCGCACGCCCCGCGGGGAACAGCGTCCCGATTGGCGCCCTCGCGGTGGCCATCTCGCACCCCACTCTCTAGCGTTGCACCGGGGGCCCCGGAAAGACCCATCCATGACGACCATGACCACGCCGACGCTCGACCTCTCGCCCGACCGCGCGCTGCGGAATCTCTCCTCGGCCCAGCTCATCGAGCGGGCCCTCGCCGCGGGCGAGGGGCGCCTTGCCGCCAACGGCGCCCTGGTCTGCATGACCGGCGACCGCACGGGCCGAAGCCCGAGCGACAAGTATCTCGAGGACAGCCCCGAGATCCACGACAAGATCTGGTGGGGCAAGGTCAACAAGCCCATCACGCCCGAACGCTTCGATCGGGCGCTCGAGATCGCGACCAAGCACCTCAACGAGCAGGCCAACCTGTACGTCTTCGAGGGCTTCGCGGGCGCCGACCCGAAGCACCGCCTCGGCGTGCGCGTCATCACCGAGCAGGCCTGGCACTCGCTCTTCGCCAAGACGCTCTTCATCGAGCAGGGCAGCCGGGGCGCGGGCAAGCACGCCGAGTGGCGACACGACTGGACCGTCATCAACGCCGGGCGCCACCGCCTGACCGCCGAGGAACAGACGGCCCTCGGCGTCGAGACCCCGATCATCATCGTGCAGTCGCTGACCAAGAAGACCGTGGTCATCCTCGGCACCGAGTACGCCGGCGAGATGAAGAAGTCGATCTTCTACGCCATGAACTACGACATGCCCGAGGCCGGCGTCTTCCCGATGCACTGCTCGGCGAACGTCGAGACCTACCACCCCGACAACGCGGCGCTCTTCTTCGGGCTCAGCGGCACGGGCAAGACCACGCTCAGCGCCGACCCGGCCCACTCCCTCGTGGGCGACGACGAGCACGGGTGGAGCGACTCGGGCGTCTTCAACTTCGAGGGCGGCTGCTACGCCAAGTGCATCCGTCTGAGCGAGGAGGGCGAGCCGCAGATCTGGAACGCCATCCGCTTCGGCAGCGTGCTCGAGAACACCGTCGTCGATGAGACCACGCGCGAGCCCGACTACGACGCCGGCTCCATCACCGAGAACACCCGCGTCACCTACCCCGTGGACTTCATCCCCCACGCCGTCATCCCCAGCACCTGCGGGCACCCCAAGCACGTGATCTTCCTCACCGCCGACGCCTACGGCGTCATCCCGCCCGTGAGCAAGCTGACGCGCGAGCAGGCGATGTACTACTTCATCAACGGGTACACCTCCAAGCTCGCCGGCACCGAGGCGGGCGTGACCGAGCCGCAGCCCAACTTCTCGCCCTGCTTCGGCGGGCCCTTCCTCCCCCGTCGCCCGAAGGTCTACGCCGAGATGCTCGCCGATCGCATCGAGAAGCACGACGCCAACGTCTGGCTGCTCAACACGGGCTGGACGGGCGGGCCCTATGGCGAGGGCCACCGTTTCGAGCTCAGGTACACCCGCCGCATGGTCACCGCGATCCTCGACGAGGAGCTGCACAAGGCCGAATTCGAGCCCGACGGGCACTTCGGGCTGTTCGTGCCCAAGGCCGTGGAGGGCGTGCCGACCGAGCTGCTCAAGCCGATCAACACGTGGAAGGACCCCGCGGCGTACGCGGCGCAGGCGCGCACGCTCGCCGAGAAGTTCCGCGCGAACGACCAGCAATTCATGATGGACGAGGCCGTACGCGCGGCCGGACCCACCGTCTAACTCCACCACACAGCCCTTCGGAGATCCAACGATGCCCGAGCGCACGCCTCTCGTCGGCGGCAACTGGAAGATGAACACCAACCTCGCCGGCGCGTCCGAGCTCGCCCGACAGGTCGGCGAGGGCGCCGCCGCCCACGAGGGCGTCGAGGTCGCGATCTTCCCGCCCTTTCCGTACCTTATCGCCTCGGGCGAGTCACTCGCCGAGGCCCGCTCGCGCGTCCGCCTCGGCGCCCAGGACCTCTGGACCGAGCCCGATGGAGCCTTCACCGGAGAGGTCTCCACCGCCATGCTCCGCGATTGCGGCGCGGAGATCGTGCTCACCGGGCACTCCGAACGCCGACACGTCATCGGCGAGGACGACGATCGCGTCGGGGCCAAGACGCGCGCCGCCCTCGAGGCCGGGCTCACCTGCGTCCTCTGCATCGGGGAAACGCTCGAGGAGCGCGACGCGGCCCAGACCGACGCGGTCAACGTGCGCCAGGCGCGGGCCGGGCTCGACGGCGTGAGCAAGGCGCAGATGGAACGCGTGGTCATCGCCTACGAGCCCGTCTGGGCCATCGGCACCGGCAAGACCGCCACGCCCGACGACGCCCAGGACGCCCACGCCAAGATCCGAGCCCTCATCGAGGACCTGCACGACGCCGACGTCGCCCAGGCGATCCGCATCATCTACGGGGGGTCCATGAAGCCCGCCAACGCCGTCGAGCTGCTCGCCCAGCCCGATATCGACGGCGGGCTGATCGGCGGGGCCGCTCTCAAGGCCGAGGACTTCATCGCCATCGTCGCCGCCGCCGGCGCCTGACCCCAACCGCCCTCAAGATGCCCGCCCCGGCTCGTCCGTCCATGCGTTCGGCCCGCATGGGCGGCGACGCCGATCCCAACAATGCGGCGGGGCCGGCCGCGGGGCGCCGGGCCTAGAGTTGCGGCCCGTCGGAACGCCCCGACAAGCCCTTGGAGTGCACTCCGCATGCTCGCCTTCTTCCAGATGCCCGCTTGGGCCGTCCAGCTCTTCGTCGTTGCCTTCCTCGCGATCTGCGTGGTGATGGTCCTGACCGTGCTCATTCAGCGGCCCCAGGGCGGCGGACTGAGCGGCGCGTTCGGCGCGGGCAGCGGGGGCGGGGGCGGCGCTGGGCAGACCGCCTTTGGCGCCCGTACCGGCGACGCGCTCACCTTCGCCACCATCGGCATCTTCGTCATCTACCTCATCTGCGCCATCATCCTTGTCGGCGTGGCACGCACCGCCGCCGTGCCGCCCAACGAGGAACCCCAGGCCTCCGCGCCCATCACGACCGAGGATGCGCTGGCCGATGACCTCGCAGACGATCTCGCCGAGGTCGGCGCCGAAGAAGCCGATGCGTCCACCCAGGGGGACGAGGCGAACCCGGCTGTGCCCGACCCCGTCGGGGCGGATATCGCCGAGTCGGAAGACGGCGAGACGAGCGGCGGCGAAGGCACGCCGCCCGCCGATCCGCAGTAGACCCTCGCCCTCACCGTGAGCAGCGCGATTCGTACACTCGCGATCGTCTGGCGTGGCACACGCCATCGGCGTTGGGGCGCCAATCAGCGTGGATGGGCGCCACGCGGGAGTCGCACGTGATCCGCAGCATGACCGGCTTCGGGGGCTCATCGGCGGAGGTGGGCGGACGCCACCTCGCGATCGAGCTCCGCTCTCTCAATCACAAGTTCTTCAAGTGCTCGATCCGCCTCCCCGAGGAGTTCCAGACGCTCGAGGGTGAGATGGAGTCGGTGCTCCGCTCGCGCCTGCGACGCGGGAGCGTGACGCTCGCCGCCAGCATCGAAGACGACGCGGGCGCGCCCGTCGCCGACATCAATCCCGAGGCGCTCGAGCAATACATCCTGCGAGCGCGCCAGGCGCCCTCGATCGCGTCGGGCGCCGTGCCGCTCGACGCCGCGGCCCTGCTCGCGCTGCCCGGCGTGCTCGTGCCTCCGCCCGACGAGGCCGACCGCCAGCAGCGCACCCGCCAGACGCTGTTGCAACTCGCGCACGAGGCGTGCGACGCGCTCGAGGCGATGCGCGCCCGCGAGGGCGCCTCGCTGCACCAGCTATTGCTTGACGAGCGTGCCGCGATCGCCGAACGCCTCGCCACGATCGCGTCGCGCGCGCCCGAGGTCGTGCGCGCGTACGAGCTCCGCCTGCGCACCCGCATCGAGTCGCTGCTGCAAGACGCGGGCATGCAGCTCCAGCCCGTGGAGCTCGTGCGCGAGATCGCGGCCTACGCCGAGCGCACCGACATCGCCGAGGAAGTCACGCGCTTGGGCGCCCACATCGAGCAGTTCGGCGAGATGATCGCCAGTGCCGAGGGCGCGCCCATCGGACGCACGATGGACTTCCTCGCGCAAGAGATGCTCCGCGAGGCGAACACCATCGCGAGCAAGAGCCCCGACTCCGAGATCGCCAAGCTCATCGTCGAGGTCAAGGGCTCGATCGATCGGATCAAAGAGCAGGTGCAAAACGTCGAGTGACGCGCTCGCCGGACCCATCCAAGGACGCGGAGCCGGCGTTCGCCGCGGGTGCCGACGCGCCGGGCGAGCGCGCGGGCGCCTTCCGACCCGGTGAGCTCGCGGTCGTCCTCGCCCAGTACGACCTCGGCGTGGTGCGCTCGGTCCGCCCCTTCGAGCGCGGTGCGCGCGCGGCGCCCAAGGCGCTCATCCAAGCCGACCGAGGACGTTTCCTCCTCAAACGCCGACGACCGGGCGACGACGATCCCGTCCGCGTCGCGGCCGTGCACACCCTGCAGATCCATCTCTCGGAGCGCGGATTCCCGCTGCCACAGCTCGTCGGCCTGCGCTCGACCAACAACTCGATGCTCCAACTCGACGGCGCGATCTACGAGCTGTTCGAGCACGTCGAGGGCGTGGGCTATAGCCGCGCCGCCTCCCCCACCGCCGACGCCGGACGATGGCTCGCGGTCTTCCATCGCCTCGCGCCCAACGCCGAGATGCCGTGGGCCCCGCCCAGCGGCGGATACCACGCCTCCCGACGCGTCGCCTCGACGCTCAAGGCCGCCGCCCAGCGTCTCGGGGGCGACGGGGCCCCGATTGTCCTTGCGCTCGATCGCCTCTACCGCCACGCCGCGGATCGAGTCGAGAAACGCGGCGCGCGCCGATGGCCCCGCCAGCTCATCCACGGCGATTGGCACGCGGGCAACATGCTCTTCCACGAGAACGGCACCGTCGCGGCGGTGCTCGACTACGACAACGTGCGCCTCGCGCCCCGCGTGCTCGACGTCGCCCAAGGCCTGGCGCAGTTTTCCATCAACGCACCCATGCCCAGCGGGACGCGCACCGTCGCCAAGAACACCGCGCCGAGCGATCCACGTGAGCTCTGGCCCGCCCGGCTCGATCTCGATCGCCTGGCGTGGTTCGTCTCGGGCTACGCGGCCGGCGCTTCCAGACGTGAAGGTGGGCCCGGTCCGCTGACGAGCCAAGAGCGGCGGGCGGCGCCGTGGCTCATGATCGAGTCGCTCATCGCCGAGGCGGTGGAGCCCGTCGCCCGCACCGGCCAGTTCCTCAAGGCCAGCGGGCCCGCGTTCCTCCGGATGATCCACGACAAGGCGGTCTGGATCGCCGAGCACGCCGACTCGGACATCCGACGGGCGCTCAAGACCCGTCGCCCGCCTCGCTGAATCACAGATCGGTCCTCAACGAGCTGTTATCCGACAAATCCCTTGTACGAGGGATATCATTCACGACAAGCATCACGCGAGCGCCACACCCCTGCGCGCGGGGGTTGACCATCTCCGGCCAGGTGGGAGACTGCACCCATGTTCATGATTTCGAGTGGCCCATCCACCGCCCAGCGTCTCGCCGTGGCCGTCGCGTTCGCTCTCGCGGCGACTGCGCTCGGCCAGCTCGCGAGGTTGCAGGTGGCGCCTCCCGAAGCTCCCGCCGATGGGGCACTCGTAGAAGCCAACGGACCCGACGCCGTCATTGGTCAGACGCCGGACTCGGCGCGCCTCAACGCGCTCATAGAGCAGATGGACGCGCCCGTCCACGAGACGCGCGAGCGCGCCGATCTCGAGCTCCGCCGCGTGCCGGGCCTGTCGCTCCCGATCATCTTCGATCGCCTGCGCGACCCGACGCTCTCCCCCGAGCAGGCTCGGCGCCTCGAGCGCGTTGGCCAGCACCTGTTCCTCAAGCGAGGGCGGGCGGGGCTTGGCGTTCGGTTCGCGCGACCGCGGTCCAACGTGGGAGTTCAGATCGAAGAGGTCACCGCGGGCTTTCCCGCCGCGATGGAGGGCGGGCTCAAGCGGGGCGACATCCTGCTCGAGGCCGAGGGCGTCAAGCTGCACCACGAGGAGGACCTCCGATCCTCCATCCTCGCCTGCGATCCGGGCGAGCCGATGGCGTTCCGCTTGTGGCGTCCGCTGCCCGAGCTCATCGCCGCGGCCCCAACCAGCGCCGAGCTGCCCAAGGACGTCGACCCCGGGCTGGGCGAGGAGCTCACCATCCGCGTTGAGACGCGCGCCTTCTCTGATCTTGGACAGGGAGGCGGCCCCCCGCCCAGCAGCCTGCCCAGGGCGTGGAGCGTTCGCCTCGCCCGCGAGGGCCTGCGCACGCCCACCATCGCCCCCGACTGGGGCGAGGCGGCGGACACCTCGCTCGGCGACGATCTCTCCGGCCTGGGCCTCGCGCCCGGCGGCGAGACCCGCGCCAGCGGGTTCAACGCCAACGAGCGGCGCCTCGCGATGGCGCGGCCCGCGGGCGGCCAGATCCGAAACGCCCGGCCACCCAACGAGATCGAGCAGCTCCGCCAGCAGCAGCTCAAGCTCCGATTGGCCGCGCTGCAACAAGAACGACGCGTTGTCACCACACAGCTGACCGAGGCCGACGCCAACAAGCAGCAGATCGTCGCCGACAAGCTTCGCAGCAAGGCGCTGCGTCTCGACGCCGAGATCCGCGACCTCCGCGCGCTCACGCGACCCTGACCTCGGCACAAGACGCTGGGCCCCGTTGGCAACGCGGGTTGATGATTGGCGTCAGGCCTCGATCGTGTCGGGGGCACCCACCACGAGCTTGCACTTGCCGGGGTTGCCGCCGTGCTCGTCGAAGACGAGCAACTCGTTGGCGCGGTCCGCCTCAAGCCAGACTGCCGGCAGCAGCACCATCGACTGTGGCGGCACGGGCTTGCCATCGCTCGTCGCGACGAAGTACCGACCCAAATCCTGGTCGTTGAGCACGATCCGTCCCTTGGTCAGGCCGGTCGCGTCGAGGTACACGGGGCGATCCGTCGGCGCGTCGGTGAACGTTGTACGCCACCAGGTCGGACCCCGACGCTGCGACATCGCGGCTTTCGAGATCGACTCGAACAGGCTCGGCGCGGGCGATTCCCACTTCGCGAACGCCCACTCGGCCTTCTCCGTCGCGCACGTCGCGGCCTCGATGATCTCAACGGAACCCGGCGCGGCCTTGACGAACGCCTCGGCTTCCGCTTCAGCGTCCACCGACTCGGGCAAGAGCGCGAGCTGCAGCGTGTTGGCGCCGCGCTTGAGCGTCTCCTGATCGAGCGAGAGCCGCTCGGTCGCCCCGCGTTCGATGAACGTGATCGGCTCGTCATTGAGCAGCACCAGCGTGCGCCCGGGCGCCTCGTTGATGGTGATGATCAGCGGGCTCTTGCGCCGGTGCGTGAAGCTCCACGTCACGCGATCGGGATGCGTCGCGTCGCCCACGCGGTGCTCCCAAAGCGGCGCGATGAACGCGAGCGGATCGATCGGATCGCCCTGCTCCACCTTCGGCTTGGCCACTTTAAAGGCCGCGGGCTCCCAGAGGTGCCCGTAGACGCCCTTCTTCTCGCCCAGGCGAACGCCGCCTGCAAATCGTCCCATATTCTCGGCGAGCAGCACCAGATCGTGCTCGCCCTTCTTGACCGGCAGCGTGAACGCCATCGGGTCGTCCACGCCCGGGCCGAGCCCGACCGTCGCGATCGGCTCACCGTCGAGGATCGCCTGGAACCGGTCGCCCGCGTACGGCGCCACCAGCTTGAGCTTCTTTGCCGCGGACGCCTTGAGCCGC
>JBCAXI010000021.1:0-16427 GCA_038534175.1 Planctomycetota bacterium
GATTGGGGCCCGGATTGTCATGCGGTCGGCCTCCAGCGCCGCCTCGTCGCGTGCCGCAGCGGACTCCAAAGCGCGTGCCGAGGCGATCGCGAGCTGCGCCCTGGCGGCGTCGAGGCGACGCCGATCATCGATTCGGAGCTCGAGATCGCGTTGGGCGGCGCGCAGCTCGGCGTCGAGCCGAGCGACGCGCGCTTCGAGAAGTGGTTCACGGCCCCGGATCGCCTCGATCGTGGCGCGTTGGGTCGCGACGCGCTGGCGGGCGAGGATGACCTCGAGCTCGGCCGCGGCGCCACCGACTCTTGATCGCTCGGCGCGCTCGAACTGCTCCTCCATCCCGATCAGTGTGGCCTCTGCGGCTGCGATCAGCGACGGCTGGCGGGCGAGCTCGGCGCGGCTCTCGTCGAGGGAGGCGGCGCCGGTTTCTACGCCGCGGGTGAGCGCAATCGGCTCGTCCCACCCGCGTTGGGCCGCGTCTCGCTCGGCGAGAGCCAGCTCAACGGCGGCGTTGGCCTGCGCGAGTCGCGCGTCGGCCCGGCGCAAACGCAGCTCGGCGTCATCCGCGACGAGGCGGGCCACCACCTGGCCTTCTTTGACTCGGTCTCCTTCGAGCACCTCGATGGTTGCCACGACGCCATCGGCCAAGGCTGTGCACGCAATATAGAACGGCTCGGCCTCCAGCCAGCCAGCGGCCTGCACGGTTGGACCCGACGGGGCCGATTGAGACGTCGAGACCGGTGTCACGGACCGGTCGAATAGGGCTTGGGCGACGCGCACCTGCCGCGTGGGGAGCAAGGTGGGCCACGTCGTCCATGCGAGCAGGCCGAGCGTTGCGACCGCGACACCAATGGGGAGCAGCGTCGCGCACCAATGGCGACGATCGCGGCCCGGCGCCCGTGGCGCCGAGCCCTCATTCTGAGATGACATCGGATTCTCCGAGCGATTGAGATACCAACAAGCCGGAATCGGCGCGCACGGGTGGCGCTACGCGACGGCGTTGGTCCTCGGAGGGCGACGCAGGCGGTCGATGTGGGCCGGCGAGGCGGCGCCTCGATCCGTCAATGGCGCGGCGGCGGCGATTGTTTGCATCGCGACCATCGCCGCTTGCGTCGGCGACGTGATCGGGGCCTTGACACTGGTGCAACACGAGAGGGGGCAGTCGCAATCGTCACACGGAGCGGCGGGCTTGTCCACAGGGGGCGTCGGAGCCGTCGACTCGGTGGCGGCGGCCAACGCGCAGCAGCGGCTCGATGGCTCGGTCTCGGTTGTGGTGGCACGCTCCGGGTTATCGGAGCAGCAGCAAGTCTGCAGCGGCAGCCAGGTTTGAACGGCGACGCAGACGGCGAGCAGGATGGCGATCAGCGATCGCATGCGTGCAGCATATCGACCGGCCGCCCTGAGTATTCCCATGATCTTGCGATGAGGCCGCTTATGGGAGCGCGGGGCGATTGCCCGTGGCACGCCGGCTCACGATGGCGACCTCGGACTCCGATATAGGCCTCGTGGTGGATCCGACTCCGCGAGGTCGTTGGTTTGAGAGGACGATCGATCCGACGATCGCCCGCGCGTTGCTGCTCATCGGCATGGTGGTGCTGGTGGGGACAACGGGGTACTCGTGGATCGAGGGTTGGTCGGCGTGGAAGTCGCTGTTCTTCACGCTGGTCACGCTCACAACGGTCGGGTACGGGGACTACGGGATGAGCGAGGACGGGCAGCGCTTTACCGCGTTGCTCATGATCGGTGGGATCGGCACGGTGTCGTACACCGCCACTCAGCTCATCCAAAGGGCCATGGCGCACGCCGCCAAGCCGGAGCGACGCATGCTGCAGCAGGCACGAAAGATGCGCAACCACTACATCGTCTGCGGGCTCGGGCGCACGGGGCAGCACGTGATCTCGAAGCTCCGGGACGAGGGCGTCGATGTGGTCGCGATCGATACGGATTCCTCGCTCGTGGGCATGATGCGAGACCGCGGCGTGATCGCGATCGAGCGGGACGCGACGTCCGACGCCGCGATGATGCTCGCGGGCATCGAGTGCGCGGCGGGCCTCGCAGCCGCCACGGCGTCCGACGCGGTCAACGCGCTCATCTGCCTGACCGCGAGGGCGTTGGCGCCGGACGTGAACATCACCGCCCGGGCCGAGGACGACGCCTCGGCGTTCAAGCTCAAGCGAGCGGGAGCGACGAGCGTCATCGCCCCGACAAGCTACGGCGGCGACGGCATCGCCGAGAACCTGCTCCGGCCTGAGGTGGCAAGGCTTCTCCCGGGCCTGCAAAACGAGGGATTCTCGCTGCACTTTGCCGAGCTATCGATCGCCGACCGCTCGCCCTATCGCGGCCTGAGCGTCGCCGACGTGGGCGATGCGCACCCGCGGCTTGTGTTCATCGCGTCGCGCGATGTCGATGGCGAGGTCACGCTGAGACCGGACCCGTCGCACGTGCTGGTCGAGGGCGAGGTTCTCATCGTCGCTGGCACGTCGCAGGACGTTCGCGGGCTGGGCGGCGCGAGGCGGGCGGCGTGAGGCCTCTACGATCGCGGCATGCCAACCGCGAACGCCCGCACACTTGCGCTGATCCTCGGTGACCAGCTCGACGCGTCCTATCTCGACACGCTGGAGCTCGACCGGGACCAGGACGTGATCCTGATGGTCGAGGTCACGCACGCCTCAGAGGCGCCCCCCAGCCACGTGCAGCGGACCGTGGTCTTTCTGTCGGCGATGCGGCATCACGCTGAGGCCCTTCGCGAGAAGGGGTGGCGGATCGAGTACGTCGAGCTGAGCGACGGGGCCAACACGCACAGCTTCGCCGGCGAGCTGGGGCGAGCGATCGAGTCGCTGAAACCCGAGCGCGTGGTCGGCGTTTTGCCCGGCTCGTTCTCCGTGCGGAGTGAGATCGAGGAGGCCTGCGACGAGTCGGGCGTTGAGATGAGCTGGCATGAGGACCCGCACTTCCTGTGCTCGACAGACGAGTTTGGCAAGTGGGCGTCGGGTCGCAAGGAGCTCATCATGGAGTACTTCTACCGCGAGCAACGCAAGCGGCTGGGTGTGCTCATGACCGACGACGGCAAGCCCGAGGGCGGAGAGTGGAACTACGACAAGTCGAACCGCAAGGCGTTCAAGTCGGCACCTGATCTGCCACACGCGCGCACGTTTCGACCTGACGACATCACGAAGCGTGTGATAGAGGATGTCGCAGGGGCGCTGCCTGATTTGCCGGGGCGTATCGACATGTTCGAGTGGCCTGTCACGCGGCGGGAAGCGCTCGCGGCGCTGCGGGACTTCGTCGAGCAACGCCTGCCTTGCTTCGGTGACTTTCAAGACGCGATGTGGACCGGCGAGGACAAGCTGTATCACTCAATGCTGAGCTCGTCGCTCAACCTCAAGCTGCTCAACCCGAGAGAGGTCGTGGACGCGGCGGTCGCGGCGTACGACGCGGGTGAGGCGCCACTCAACGCGGTGGAGGGCTTCGTGCGTCAGATCATCGGCTGGCGTGAGTTCATACGGGGCGTGTACTTCTATGAGGGCGAGGGGTACGACGATCGGAACGCGCTCGAGCAGCACGGCGCCCTTCCAGACTTTTACTGGACGGGCGAGACCGACATGCGATGCATGGGCGAGTCGCTCCGAAGCGTCCTCGACAGGGCGTACGGGCACCACATCGCGCGGCTGATGGTGACAGGGAACTTCGCGCTCATCTCGGGGATCTCGCCTCAGGCGATCAACGATTGGTACTTGGGTATGTACGTGGACGCGATCAACTGGGTGACCTCGCCCAACACGGTGGGCATGGCGATGCACGCCGACGGCGGCGTTGTGGGCACGAAGCCTTACGCCGCCAGCGGCAAGTACATCGACCGGATGGGGAACTACTGCAAGGGCTGCCGCTACGACGTGAAGCAGCGGACGGGCGAGGACGCGTGCCCATTCAACACCTTTTATTGGGACTTCTTGATTCGTAACCAAGATCGATTCAAGAACAATCGGCGCATGACGATGATCCTCAAGAATGTCGAGCGCATGGACGGGGACCAGCGGGTGGAGATCACGGTGAGCGCGGACAAGCTGCGCGATCGGCTCGGCGTGGGCTCGATCAAGGGCTAATCAAGCCAGTCGCACACGGATCGGGCCGCGAGCGGTGGAGGGATCGACCGCCCGTCCCTTCTGTGTGATCTCGACCTTGCCGCGATCCACGAGCCGGCGGGCGGCCATCCGCGCGGGCTCCATGAGATCGCGCCAGGAGGCCTCATCTCCGACTCGTCGCGCGGCCTCGCTGGGGCAGATCGTGGCGCCGGGTTGTCGAGACGAAAGCAACTCGAGGATGGCCTCCTCGAGTTGCTGGTCGATCGGGCGTACGCCGCGGGCTCGGCAAGACTTGGAGCAATAGCGGACCTGGTCCCAATCTCGCTCCCACTTCTTGCGCCACTGAATCTCGCGGCCGCAGACCTGACAGACTTTGGAATCGCGCTCGGGCACAGCACATAGGCTACGCCCGAGCGCGTTGGTGGACCGCTACTTCATGATGCCAAGGTGTGTCGTGGGGTTGTTCACATCGAGGAAGCGGAAGAGGTTGGGGAAAATCAGGCCCATCTCGGAGATCGGCACGCCGAGCCAGCGGGCGATCTCAAAGCTATAGGCGTCAACCGAGACGGAGGGGATGAACCGCCCGTTGCCCGTGTCCTCGGGTCCCCCGATCTGGATGTCACCGAACTGGCCGAACATCTGCTTTCCATTGAGCTGGTTGCCACCCATGACGAAGTGGTCGGAGGCCCAGCCGTGGTCGGAGCCGTCGCCGTTGGAGACGTACGTGCGTCCGAAGTCCGACGCGGTGAACGTGGTGACACAATCGCGCAGCCCGAGCGCGCCGAGTGTGTCCCAGAAGTACTTGAGGCCGGCGTTGACCTCCTGGAGACGAGCGGCATGGTTGCCGTCGAGGGCGTTGGTTCCGATCAAGCCGTCGTGGTTGTCGAAGCCGCCCATCGCGCAGAAGAAGATCTGTCGATTGTGCCCGAGTGATTGGGCACCCTCGATCATCTTGGCGATCGCCTCGAGCTGGCGCGGCAGGTTCTGCGGCGGCGCATCGGGCACCAGCGTCGAGGCGTTGAGGACATCGCCGACGAGGTTCGCATTGGATTGGGCGCGCGCGGAGATCTCCGCGTACGCCTTCTTCATCGCGTCTTGCCCCGCGAAATTTGTGTTGTTTTGTAGGGCCATGATGTCGGCGTAGGCGGTGCGGAGCACGGCGTCCTCGCTGCTGTTGCCGGCGAAGTTGAGCAGCTTGGGCCCGCCCGAGCTCATGATGTAGGGCTGCACGTCTCGCCCGGACAGGAAGATGTTGGCCCCCTGCAGCGATATGTTCATCGCGACGTTGCTCTGCTGCGCGACGCCGCCGGCGACGAGCGCGTCGGCGACACGTCCACCCCAGCCGAGATTGTCCATGGCGTCGGCGGTCGAAAGCTGCCACTGATCCTGCTGGGCGTCGTGGGCGAAGAGCTGAGGCGGGCGGATCGCAGAGCGATTATCCCACTTGGTCTTGTCCATGGGCTCCACGAGCGAGCCCACGTTGGCCGCGACCGAGACGTTGCCGCTGTTGAATAGGTTGGCCACATCCTGGAGCTCGGGGTGGAGAGCGAATCGCCTTCCGCCCGTGTTGGTCGGGCTGATGACGGTGCTCGCGAGGCTGTTGAAGGGAATGACCAGCTCGTTGCGCTGCGTCGCGTAGAGGTCGTAGTTCTGCGGTCCGTTGTCGTACGGAACAATGGTGTTGCCGTTGTCGTTGCCGCCGAAGAGGAATATGCACACGGCGGCGCGGTAGTCGTCGAGCCCCGAGGCGCTGGCCAGCGCGGCGCTGACGCTGCGGAGCGTGAACATCTGCGAGGCGACGCCGGCCATGCCGAGCGAGGCGCAGGCGCCCTGCCGGAGAAACGAGCGTCGGGAGATCAATGAGCCGAGATTGTCGTCCATGGGAGTGTCTCCTTGGGCCGCATCGCGGCTTACTTCAGAACCGTGAAATCGGGCGAGCAGGCGAGCAGCGTGGCGACCGCGCGCGTCTTGTCGTAGTCGCCATTCACCTGCGAGACGGCCTGCACGATGATCGCGCGGACTTGCGGATCGAGCGGGGTGTGCAGCATGTCGGCGATCGCCTCGTCCACGAGGACGGCGTCGTCCCCGTTTGCCGCGGCGAGCCACGCGTCATACAGCGGTGAGCGCTCGCCATCGTCCGTCTCGCTGATGACTTCCTGCATCCACAGATTGGGGGCCTCGATCGCGGTCAGATCGTCGTGGATGCGGAGCTCGGGCGCCGTGAGGCTGGCGCGCTCGAGCGTCGAGCCGATCGGCACGTCCGCCGGCTGGTAGAAGTTGAACACGGTCTCGGACTTCATGAACGCCTGACGCATGCGGCTGAACGGCCGGTTGTAGTTGGCGCTGTAGCGGAAGGGGAACACCTCGCTCGGTCGATCAACAACGCCGAGGATGCGGAACAGCGCATAGTGGATGATCAGCGGCTCGATGACCTTGCCGGTGTACGGGCTCGACCGATACGCGGGATCGCGGACCTCGGGGTCGAGCAGGATGGCCTTGGCGGTTGCCGCCAGATCACCGCGGACACCGGTGCCGTACGGGCCGAGGCCCTCGAACGCCTCGGCGACGCGTTGCACGTACGCCGGCGTGGGGTTGCTCGACGTCATGCGCTGGATGAGGCGCCGGGCGAGGAAGGGGGCGCAGCTCGGATGGTGAAATACGTTGTCAATCGCCGCCTGCACGTCGGCGAAGATGTTCTCCTCTGTCATCGCCGACCCGGGCAGCACGCCGTCGGGCAGCAGCACGCCCGGATAATCGAGCAGCTGCTTGTCTCCGAAGTCGTGGTCGTAGGGCTCGCCTCGGAGTGGATTGATGTCCTCATCGTCTCGGCGGAGGCCCGTGAACACACGTGCGAACTCCTTGATGGAGTCGTTGCCGTAGATGGGATACTCGTCGCCAAAGACGTCGAGGCTGCGTTGGCCGTCGTCATCGAGTGCCCATAGACCGATGCTAAAGAGCTGCTTGATCTCTCGGGCGTAGTTCTCGTCTGGCACGCTGCCGTTGTTTGGGTTGGCCTTCGAGCTGTAGCGATACGTCAAGTACGTTGCCATGGGGTATGAGAACGTGACGTACTCGAGCAGGTCGCGGTAGTTGCCCAGGCCCTGGTCGATGTACTGCGAGTAGTAGTGCGTGGTCGTCTCGTTGTTGCTGCCGTCCTGGCCCTCGTGCATGACGATGATCTGGATGAGCGCCCACGCCATGCGCTGTCGGAGCTGATCCGGAGCCTGGATGGCGTAGTCGTCGAAGATCCAGCCCGGATTCGTGCCGTGGTAGCCCTGATTGTCGGCGTACTCCAAGTCGGCGTAGCTCATGAGCGTCGGCATCGATGCGATCTGTTGGTCGATCCAGCCCTCGTAGCCGAGTGATATGACATCAGCGACATCGGCGTCGGTCGGCCCGAACGCGGCCTGCCACAAGAACCGGCGAGCCTCGAGCTCGGTGACGGGCCCGCCGTCGGCCTGCGAGCCATTTGACACGGTGACGCGATGGGTCTCGGTCGCCTGCTGGCCATTCGCGTCGATCGCGGTCAGCATCACGTCGAACGAGCCGGCCTGCTGGAACGTGTGCTCCACGCGCTCGCCGACCGCGGTCTGTCCATCGCCAAAGTCCCAGACGAAGCCCACAACGTTGTCGAGGATGTCGGACGTGGCGCTGGCGTCGAAGGCCGTCGTGTGCGGGGCCCGTCCGACATGGTGGCTCATGGAGAACCGCGCGTCGGCGGGCTCGTCCGGCTTGATGATCACAGGGAACAGCGCCTCGGAGACCGATGTCTCGTCAAGCACACTCACCACGATTGTGCAAGCACCCGAGGCACCCGGAGCGGCCCTGAAGAACACCACTCGGCTGGAGCCCTCCCCGACCACCTGGATGTTCTCAAATGGAACCAGATCGGGATTCGTGCTGGTCGCGATGAACTCGAGCGATTCGTTGTCAAGGCGATCATCGCGGACCGTCATCGATTTGGGCAGCGACAGCTCGCCCGGAGCCGCGTGCATCAGCACGCCCTCGCCCACGATCGGGGGCAGGTTCGGAAGCGTCCTTCGCGCCGCGGCAAGATCCAGCAGCAAGGCTGGATCGATGGCGTTGTCGCCGGCGTTGGGCCCGAGGGCCGTCGGCGTATCGGGTCCATCGGGTGAATCGAGAAATGGCACCAGATCGCCCGCGTCGGCGACGCCGTCGCCGTTGTAATCGCCTCGCAGCAGGCCGACCGCGCCCTGGACGTTCTGGAACACGCCGGAGGCCGACGCCACTTTGTCGATCTCGACGGTCAGATGCGTGCGGTCCTGAAACTCGCGCAGCTCAACAAAGACATACGGCTGGCCGTCCAGCACGTACAGGTCTTCGACGATCGCGTTCGTCGCGGAGGCACCCTTGGCGCCGAGGATCGGCTCGTCGAACTCGAAGAGCATCAGGTAGCGCTTCGTGACGTCGGCGGTCGGATCGATCGAGATCGGGCCGTCGATGGCGAGTGGTCGAAGCTCGGGCAACTCGTCCGGGCTCGGCCACGCCCCTCCGGAGACGCTGACAAGGTTTGGTGCGGCGTGCGCGCCGGCGGCGCTGGCCGCGATCGCAAACAAGCCCAGCGTGGCGCGGGCGAATTGTCCTGGCATTTGTCGTGTCATGGGTCATGCTCCGGCCTTGCGTCGGTTGGACGCGGCGGTGGTCTCGGCACTCGCGGCCGAACCTACATGACATTCCACAGCACGCCAACGCCGCGCGGCAGCAAAACAACGACACGTTACGCGCGATCTCGCTTTGTTACGTGTGCTCCGATGTCTCACGCTCCGCGAGCATCAGATCCATATATGAAGAGGAAATCGGCTCTCCGATGGTTGGACCCAGCTTCTCTCGCAAATGCGCCACGATGCTGTGACACTGCGCAACATGTTGGCGAGGTGACACGAGCGCCTCGATCTCGAGGAATCGGCCGAGATCTTTTACATCGTCGAGATGGATGCGCACATCGCCCAGTAGCAGCAGCTCGCGCGACTTTTCCACGACCACGAGCACAGGCAGGGGTCGTTGGCCGTAGCGTTCCTGGAACGCCGACGTGTCCAGAAGCGAGAACTTGCTGAGCTTCGGAGACGGACGATCCGCGCGCTCGTACACGATGTACTCGCTCGGGCGCCCCGGCACATCGCGCTTCTTCAGGCGCCCTGTTGGCACGTGGTAGTACGTGTCGATCTGGCGCAGCGTGGCCTCGTGCTCGGCCCCGATGCGCTCGAGGGCGGCCCGCGCCAATTCTGGCTCCCGCAGTTCGGCCTTGTACTCAACGTTCAGCATGCCGATGCTCCATGGATCTGCGCGATGCTAGGTGCTCGCCAGCACGCGGTTCAGCTCGGCCTCGTCCCAAACCGTGATGCCCAGCTGCCGGGCTCTCTCCAGTTTCGATCCCGCTTTCTCGCCCGCGATCAGCACGTCTGTCTTTCCGGACACCGAGCCGGACACCTTGGCGCCGAGCGATTCGAGGCGGCGCTTGAGCTCGTCGCGACCGACCGTCTCGAGCGTGCCGGTGAGCACGATCGTCTTGCCGGCAAACGGACCATCGGTCGACGCGTCCGCCTTGCGATACTCGTGGCTCGTGAGATCAACACCCTCCGATCGAAGGTCATCGAACAGCCGGCGCGACGCGTCGGAATCGAGGTAGGCCCGGACCACGCGCGAGGTCTCCTCGCCAAGCCCGGTGTCCGCCACCTCCTCGAGCTTGTTAGGTGAGCCGGTCAGCCGCTCTCGGTCGGTCTTGGACATCCGATTGACCGCCGACGGCATGAGGCGCCAGAGCTCTGCATCGAGCAACGCGTCAACTGATGGAAATACGCGAGCCAGCGCGCGCGAGGTCGCGTCGCCCACGTGTCGTATGCCCAGGCCCGCGAGCACCCGCGCCATCCCCCGGTCTTTGGACGCCTCGATGCCCGAGAGCAGATTGTCGACCTTCTTCTCGCCCATGCGATCGAGTTGCAGGAGTATGCCGCGGTGTTCATGCAGGCGATACACGTCGCCGAAGCCACGCATGGGGATGTCCTCGGACTCGAGCAAGAGGTCGATGGTCTGCTCGCCCAAGCCGTCGATGTCCATCTGCCTTCGGCTGGCGAACCACACGAGCCGCTCGCGAAGCTGCGCGGGGCACTCGGGATGCACACACCGCCGCGCGGTCTCAAGCGTGGGATCATGGATCGCCTCGGGCGGCTCGATCTCGATGGGCGTGTCGCAAACCGGACACGACGTGGGCGGCTTGATCCGGCGAGCGCCCTTCTTGCGTTGGGCGATGTTGATCTGCACAACCTGGGGAATGATCTCGCCCGCCTTCTCGACCAGCACCTCATCGCCGACGCGTAGGTCGGTGCGATCGTCGCCCCTCTCCGTGGGCAGATCTTGCATTCGTCCGAAGTTGTGCAGCGTGGCGTGCCGCACCGTCGTGCCCGCGACCACTACGGGCTCCATGACGGCCCTCGGCGTGATCTTGCCGGTCTTGCCCACCTGCATGTCGACCTCGAGGAGCCTCGTCGCCTGGCGCTCGGCGGCGTACTTGTAGGCGACGACGCCCCGCGGGCTCTTGGATGTCACACCAAGTTGCTCGAACAGATCAAATCGATCCACGCGCACGACCATGCCATCGGTGGCGTACTCGAGCGACGCCCGGGTCGACTCGAACGCCCGTACCGCGTCCAATGCGCTCTCGATGGTGTCGTGCGTCGAGCCGTGCTCGCCGATCGGAAAGCCCATCTCGTGCAGCGAGGTGAGGTACTCGGAGAACGATTCGGCAAAGCCGTCGGCGATTTCGCCGCGCCCGTGCGGGAGAAAGCCAATGCGGCGGGCGGCCGCCGCCGAGGGATCGAGCTGCTTGACGGTGCCGGCGCACAGGTTGCGAGGGTTCATGTACGCCTCCTCGCCTCCGGCCTCCCGCTCCTCGTTGATGCGATCAAACTCGTCGTTGGGGATGAACAGCTCGCCCCGAACCTCGAGCGGGCTCGGGGCGTCGGTGGGCAGTCGGAGTGGAATCGAGCGCACGGTCCGCACGGCGTGCGTGATGTCGTCGCCCCGACGGCCGTCGCCTCGGGTGAGCGCGTGCACCAGCTCGCCCGCCTCGTACCGCAGGCTCACAGCCACGCCGTCGATCTTCGGGTCGCACACGAGCTGCGGCGCGGCATCGGCGAACAGACCGCCATCCTCGCTGTCCAGCAAACGGAGCACACGGGCGTGCCAGTCGCGGAGTCCCTGCTCGTCGTAGGTGTTATCGATGGAGAGCATCGCCCGGGCGTGCTCGACGGTTCGGAACCCCTCGAGCGGCGCGCCGCCGACGCGCCGCGTCGGGCTGTTCGGGTCGTCGAGCGTCGGGTGCGCCCGCTCAAGTTCGGCCAGCTCGGCCAGCGCCGCATCGAACTCGGCGTCCGACATCGTCGGGCGGGCCTCGACGAAGTACGCGTGGTTCGCGCGATGCAGGCGCTCCCGCAGTGCTGAGATGCGTTGGGCTGGGTCCTTGGGTGGGCTCACCGGCGCTAAGCGTATCGGCGTCGATCGCGGCACGCCGCTACGCTCCGGACATGGGTGAGACCGCCACCATCATCGATGGCAATTCGCTCGCGGCCGACACACGCGAGTGGATCGCGCGTCGCGTGGAGGCGGTTCGCTCGCGCGGGGGCGAGGTGCGGCTCGACGCGGTGCTCGTGGAATCAGGCGACAACGCCGCGCGTCAATACGCCGACAACCAAGCCCGCACCTGCGAGGCACTGGGCATCCGCTACCGACTCCATGGCCTCGCGCCGAGCGCGGCGTACGACGACATCGCCGGACGCGTCCTTCTGCTTAACGCCGATGACGCGGTCACCGCGATGATGGTGCACCTCCCCATGCCCGACGGCGTGGACGCCTATTCCGTGCAGCGACTGATCGATCCTGGCAAGGATGTTGAAGGCGTCAATCCGGCCAACATCGGCAACGTCGTGTACGGGCGTAGCTCGCTGGCCCCTTGCACCGCGTTGGCCGCGCTCGAGCTGGTCCGCTCCACGGGCATCGAGCTGCGGGGGAAGCGGGCGGTCGTGGTGGGCGCGGGGGATGTCGTCGGCAAGCCCATCGCCGTGCTGCTGATGCGGCGAGAGGCGACGGTGGTCTCGTGCAACAAATGGACCTCAGGTATCGAGGACATGTGCCGATCGGCTGACGTCCTCATCGCGGCCGCGGGCGTCCCGGAGCTGGTCCGCGGGGACTGGATCCGTCCCGGGGCGGTCGTGATTGACGTGGGCGTCAATCGGGTGAAATCGTCCGAGGGAGGCCGAAAGACCATCGGGGATGTGGCCTTCGAAGAAGCCTGTTCGGTCGCGGGTTGGATCAGCCCCGTGCCGGGTGGGGTGGGGCCGATGACGGTCGCGATGCTGTTATCGAACGTCGTGGAGGCCGCTGAGCGGCGGGTTGGCATCCCGAACCCCGGCGTCGCGGACTCGGGAAACCCGAAGGCTGCAAGCTGATACAAACGCAAGATTGACCGGGAGGCCGGTTTCGTCTTGAATACGTTTGGGACAGAGAGGGCCGCAATCCGGCCTGGGCCCTTGCGTTGGCCGACTGTCCCACCCGCGGGCGCAGGGATCCGCGTCGGCGTCAGACAACGCCCACCCGCACGGAGCAAGCATGACCTTCTCGACGTTTGCCACGAGTCTCGCCCTTCCGGAGCCCACGCTCGCGATCTTCGGCATGCCCGGGCACTGGGAGATTCTCGGCCTATTGCTCATCGGCTTGCTGCTCTTCGGCAAGCGCTTGCCCGAGGTCGGGCGCAGCTTGGGACGCTCGATCGTCGAGTTCAAGCGCGGCGTGAAGGGCATTCAGGACGAGATCGACGAGGAGATCGATCGCGAGCCCGCCAAGCCATCGACGCCAGCGTCCATCGGCTCGAGCGATGACGGGCGCCGCGTGACGCAGGGCGAGCGGATGCACGCTCCCGCCCCCGTCTCCGGCGAGCCGAGCTAATCGGCGGGCTATCATCGCCACCGCCGCGAGCCCACCTCGCGGCCATAGCCAGGCGAAGTAGCTCAGCTGGCTAGAGCGCAGGATTCATAACCCTGAGGTCGAGGGTTCGAGCCCCTCCTTCGCCACCTACGTGCCCACCGGGGTGTCACTCGGCCGGTCGCGGCTCGTCCGATGCGAGCTTGGCACGCCCACGACGCACCTGCCCGGGAGTCACGGGGCCCTCGTAGCTCCAGGTCGCGCGAATGTACGTGAGCAGCGCTGCCAGGTCGTCATCTTCCAACGCTACAAACCCGGGCATCTCCGCGGCGTAGTCCTCTCCGTCAGGCGAGGCGTACCCCTCGGGCAGCGCAGCCGAGCCTCGGATGACCACCTCAAGCAGCCGATCGGGATCGCCGGCGACGATCGAAGACCCCTGCAGCGGCGGCTGGAACCCCGGCACGCCAGAGCCGTCATGCTGATGGCAGACCAGGCACGAGCTCGCGTAGACGCCCTCGCCGCGCTTGAGTTGGTTCACCGGCGCCGAAACGCCGTACGAGGCGGATCGTTCGCAGCCCACGCCCGCGACGGTGATCGCGGCCAGCACTGGGATCGTTAGGGCCGCTCTAGTCACGCTCGCCCGTCGAGAACACGCGCCAGACGCGCCCCTTGACCGAGTCCACGATGTACAGGTGCCCGCGCGGGCCCACGCCCAGGCCCGTCGGGCGGCGCTCGGCCTGCCTCGGCGATCGGATCGACTCCGAGCCCGTGAACCCATCGGCGAACACCTCATAGTCGCCGGAGGGCGCGTCGCCATCGAAGGGCGTGAACGTGACGGAGTAGCCGGCCTGGGGACGGGGCGCCCGGTTCCACGACCCGTGGAAGGCAACGAACGCGCCGCCGCGATATCGCTCGGGGAACTGCTCGGCGTCGTAGAAGACGATGTCGTTCGGCGCCCAGTGGCCCGGGAACGACTGGATCGGGTCGAGGAATCGCCCCGGCTCGGCGACGGTCTCGCTATCGCCGCCGTATTCCGGCGAGACGATGCGCTCGCCACGCTGCCAATTCCAGTACGCGTACGGCCAGCCCGCGTCGGCGCCGTCGGTCAGCCGATGGAACTCCTCGCCCGGCAGCTCGGCGTTGTCGTCCGCGTCGTACAGATCGGGAAAGAGCGTGTCGAGCTGGTCTCGCCCGTGCGGCACCGCGTAGCCCGCGCCATCATGCCACGTGAACGCGACGCAGTGGCGCAGCCCGGTCGCGAACCGATGGCCGTCCCGAGGATGCACCTGGCCGGCCTGGTCGGGGGCGTACCTCCAGATACCCGCAGCGAACTCCAATTGCGGGCAGGGCGCCTGGCCCGGTGAGCCGGGCGTCCGCTGCTGCTCCTGGCAGGCGTTCGATGGCGCCCCGACGTTGACGTACAGCCGCCCGTCCTCATCGAACGCGATCGGCTTGGCGTTGTGCCCGAACGAGTTGGTGAAACCGGTCACGAGCGTCTCGGGCGGCTCGGTCGGAACAAGGCCCTCGTCGGGCAGTCGATATCGCACGACTCGATCGTCAGCGCCGATGTACAGCCATCCGTCGTGGATCTCGACGCCCGTCCCGGTGTGCTCGCCGAACAGCCGTTCGACGTCGGCCCTCCCGTCGCCGTCGGTGTCGCGCAGGGCCACAATCGCGTGCCCCTGGCGGGCGCGACGGAGCATGACGTACGCATCGCCGTTGTCGCGAATCGCGATGTGACGCGCTCGCCCGAGGTCGTCGGCGAAGACCGTCGCCGAGAAGCCGTCCGGCAGCTCGATGCCCGCGTTGCCCGGCGCCGGCGTCGGCGTGACGCGAGCAGCGGGCGCTGGGAGCGTCTCTTCGGCGCACGCCACCCCGACCAGCGAGAGCGAGACGAGCGACAGGGCGATGGATCGATTCATGCGGAGGTCTCCAGGTGGATCGGTCATGGCAGGGGCGTGAGCCAGTCATCGCGCACCGCGTCTTCGGCGCGCACCGATACGTCGAACCGAACAGCGTGGAACGTCGGCGAGGCGCCGCCGTGGAAAAGCCCAAGCCGACCGGGTGTGTGCGAGGCGTCGCGGAAGTCAATCACGCTCGGCGTGCGCTCGGGTGGGGGCGCCCCGGTCTCGACGGACGCCGGCGCCGAGTTCAGATACCAGGGCGTGCCGCTGGGCCTCGGCACCGCCCACAGCTTCACGTGGGTTGGGCCGGCGTCGAAGTTTCCCGAGTCGCCGACCGCGCCCGCGTGCCCGGTGACGTTGACCGCGTACGTGCGGGTCATTTCCCCGCCGAGTTGGCGGTTTGCCGAGGGGCAGACGAGCACCGAATCGGGGCGATAGATCTCGTTGTTGTCCGGCTCGGCATATGCCTGCACCACGGCCGCCCAGAACGGGGCGCGGCTCCAGGGCGATCCCAGCGCTGGGGAGTGCCCGTCGCTCGCCTCGGCGTACGTCGTCGACGCGATCGCGATCTGGCGGAGCTGGCTTCGGCAGATCGCCGACTCGCCCGCCGCGCGAGCCGAGGCGAGCGTCGGCAGCAGCAGGCCGATCAGCAGCGCGATGATCGCGATCGCGACCAGCAGCTCGATCAGCGTGAACGCGAGCCTGGGTGATCCTGCGGCTGGGGCGGGCATGGGCAACGGTATTCGGGCCGGCGGGTGGCGTCTCGCTTGCCGCCGAGCGGTCTGTGGGCTAGCTTTAGCCCCGGACGATCGTGTCCGTTGGGCGTGTACCGAAGTGGACAAACGGGGCAGACTGTAAATCTGCTGGGTAACCTACGGGGGTTCGAATCCCTCCGCGCCCACTTCCGCCTCGCGGCGTGCTCTGCACGCCGCGAGGTCCTTTCTTTTTTACCCGTCGCCTTCGATCTGCGCCCACGTGTCGCGAGTCTCGTCCCAGTAGCGCGTCGCGGCGGCGATGGCCCAGCCGCGGCGGGCCGCCTCGCGGATCCACTCGCGACCGGTCTGCTTGCGCTCCTTGTTCGGCTCGAAGTCGTCGAGCCCGGGCCGGACGAGACACAGCCGCGGATTGGACTGCTGTCCGAAGGCTGGGCTGCTGAACGAGCTGATGTTGTTGTCGATGCCCGTCTCGACGACCACGGTCCACCATCGGCGTGCGATTGAGTCGTCCAGCGTGTGGTGGTAGTAGGGGTGGTTGCGGTACACCGCCAGCTCGCCTCCGTCGATCACGCCCGACTCGAACAGGCGCGTGAGCTGGGCGCTCACCTCGTCGTTTTTCTCGGCCGGGTACCGGTTCTCGCCCGGCATCGCCATGAGTCCACCCTGGTCGAGCAGCACGATGAGGCGTTCGCCAAATCGTTGCTTGAGCGGGGCGTACAGCTCGATGAGCCGGTCGGCATGCTCGGTGGGTGTGCCCGGCTCGGCGTCGGCGGCGATCTGCGACTCGACCCGCGTGA
>JBCAXI010000022.1:0-16268 GCA_038534175.1 Planctomycetota bacterium
CACACCCGCATCCAACACACACCACGCGTTCCGCCGAGCACCCGGCGAAGGCAACACCGGCTGCGCGTGCACCGCCTCAACATCACTCAACCAAACCAGCGTCGCGTACCGCGCCTCGCGCTTGGCCCGCCAGAACGCGGCATCACCACGAATCAGCTCATTGAATTGGCCACGCAACGCGCGCACCTCACTTGGCGTCATGTCCTCGAATGACTCCACCCGGGACACCCGCGCAACCAGCGAGACACCGAGCGACCGCGGCTTCACATACACCCGATCGCCGACATCGACCGCGCCGAACGGCACACGCCGCTGCACACTCAATCTTGCTTCAACATGCTTCTCGCCGTTCGCGATCATCTCGGCGTACGCCGGATCCACGATCGCCAGATGCGCGCGCTCCGTATGAGAGCTAGCCCTTGAGCCGCTCGATCGCGCCGGTCGTCGAGTACCCCTCGACGAGGTCGACGAGCTCGATCCTGCCTCCGCGGCTCTCGACGAACGCGCCACCCACGACCTCCTCGCGCGCGTAGTCCGCGCCCTTCACCAGCACGTCCGGCTCGACCGCCTGGATCAACGCCTCGGGCGTGTCCTCATCGAACAGCACGATCGCGTCCACGGCCTCCAATGCCGCCAGCACCGTCGCCCGATCCCGCTCGTTGTTCACCGGGCGGCTGTCACCCTTCAATCGGCGCACCGACGCGTCCGTGTTCAGACCAATCACCAAGTAATCGCCAAACGACCGCGCCCGCTCCAGCAGCGTCACGTGTCCCTTGTGCAGCAGGTCGAAGCAGCCATTGGTGAAGACGACCGTCTGCCCCTGCCCGCGACGCGCTCGGCTTTCCAAACGCGCTTGCTCGAGCGTGCGCACCTTGCCAGCCTCGCCCGCGTGCTCGTGCAGGATGCGCGCATAGACGCGCTCGAACGGAATCGGTGCCACGCCGAACTGCTCGACCTCAAGCCCCGCCGCCGCGTTGGCGAAGGCGACCGCCTCGGCCCACTCGAATCCGTTCGCGCGAGCGGCGGCGAGCCCAGCCAGCATCATGTCGCCCGCGCCGGTCACGTCGTACACCTCGCGCGCCACGGTCGGCACGCCCACCGGCTCGCCCACCGGCTCGCCCTCGCGCTCCAAGAGCAGCGCGCCGTGGCGATCGAGCGTTAGAACCACCGCATCAAGATCCAGATCGCCCCGCAGCCGGCGCGCGAGCGCCGCGTTGTGCGATCGATCGGCCGTTTCGTGTGTTGCGAGACCGGTCGCGCGTTCCGCCTCCGTGCGGTTGGGCGTGATCGCGGTGGCTCCGCGATACCGCGCGTAGTCATCGAGCGACGCCGGGTCGACCAGCACCGGCTTGCCCAGCCGACGCGCGGCCTCGATGACGCGCTGGCAGACGTCCTCGGAGCAGACGCCCTTGTTGTAGTCCTCGATGCAGACCACGTCGGCCTCGCGCGCCGCCGCCGCGGCGCGCGCCACGAGGGCGTCCGCCGTCGCCGCCGACACCGCGTCACGCGACTCACGATCCAGCCGAAACATCTTCTGAGGATGCCTCGCCTGCGCCAGCCCGATGAGGTTCTGCTTCTGCGTCGTAGGGCGGGCGGGATCGCCGACCAGCCCTTCGGCGTCCACGCCCTCACGCTCCAACGATGCACGCAGCGCGTCCGCGGGCTCGTCGTGCCCCACCACGCCAACCGCTGACACCCGTCCGCCCAGCGCCGCGAGGTCGAGGCACAGGTTCGCCGCTCCGCCAGGACGACGCTCGGTCCGCGTCACGCGGAGCACGGGCACGGGCGCATCGGCACTGAGCCGCTCGGCCTCGCCGAAGACCAGCTCATCGAGCATAAAATCACCGACGACCACCGCGCGAAAGCCGCGCCACGAGGCCAATCGTTCGAGCATCGTCTCCATCATGCGAAGCCTAGCCGACTCGCGCACGCGCGAGGGGACCTCGCCGTCGGCGGCCTCGCCTCAATCCCTCTGCTCGTGCTCGCGCATCAGCCCGATCACCTTGCGCTCCAGCCGCGTCGAGCCCTCGTCAAACCGGAGGCTCAGCTCGCTGATCGCGATGGGCGTCTCACCCAGGGCCGCGGCGTGGGGCTCGATCTTCACCCAGTCCTTCTCGCTCACCACGATCGCCTCGGCGCCGAGCTTGGTCGCGACGGCCCCGACCCCTCGAAGTGTGCGCTCATCCAGCGGGTGGTGGTCCGGCAGCGCGAAGAGACGGGCGACCTCGCCCGCACGACGCTCGAGCTGGGCCTCGAACCCCTCGGGCCGTCCGATCGCGCACAGACCGACCACCGTCTTGCCGGTCAGCCACGCGACGTCCATGCGCTTCACGCCGTCCTTCGTGGGGCGTCGCAGATGGCGCCACTCGTGCCGCGCGACGGCGATTGGCCTCTCTCCGTGGTGCTTCTCGACCTCGGCCGACATGGTCTCGATCGCATCATCGTCCGCGAGCTCGGCGTGGGTGATGACCACCGCGTCGGCCCGCGCCAGTGCGCTCGCCGGCTCGCGCCAGTACCCCGCGGGCAGCAAGCGGATGTCCGACAGCGGCCGCGTCGCATCCAGCAGCACGATGTCCAGATCGCGCCAGATCCGCCGGTGCTGGAAGCCGTCATCCAGCACAACCACGTTCACGTCGTGCCCTTCATCCGAGTCGAACAGCTCGTACAAGCCCTCGACCCGATCCGCCTGCGCGACCACCGGCGTGGGCTCATCGGGAAACTGGCGCCGATGGAGCTCCGCCTCGTCCGACAGCCCACCCTGTGCCTTGTACCCGCGCATCGCGACGCATGGCTTCTCACCCACGCCGCGCAGCCAGTGCAGGATCCGCGAGACCATGGGCGTCTTGCCCACGCCGCCGACCGAGAGATTGCCCACGCTGATCACCGGGCAATCAAGGCGCACGACGCCTCTGCCGCGATCGAAGCGACGATTCCGACGCGCCAGCTCGAGGGCGTACACGCGCGCCATCGGCACCGCCAGCCAGCCCGGCAGCGGCGCCTCTCGCGGTCGCGGGGCCTTATCGCTCGTCGTGCCCATCACGAGGGCCGCTGACCCGAGGCGCGTCGCACCGCGCGAAACTCCGCGTGGAGCCTCGAGCGCGACATGCGATACAGCCGCAGATTGTTGATTGCGTCCAGCACCGCGAGCAGCGTGATCATGCCGACCAGCCCCACGCTCACCGTCCACGCCAGCGCGAACGCGCGCGGATTCGCCGGCGTGACCACGCTGAACGCGATCGCGAGCATCGGCGTCGCCACGAGCATCAGCCCGCCGTTCATCGAGCGGATCCGCTTGCGGCTCGCGGGCATGTCCTTGACCGCGTGCATCGCCATCAGATGCCCCGCGATCAGCACCAGCGTGACCGCCGCCATCGGCATCGTGAACCAGGGTGTCACCAGCGGCGTCTGCAACGACATCCCCCGCACTTAGGCAGCGCTCGGTGCGCCACGCGCCACGCCGAGCTCGACCAGCATCGGCGTCAGCCGAACCATCGGCAATCCCATGATCGAGGCCGGATCGCCCTCGAACCTGATCGGCCAACCGGCCTCGAGTCGCTCAGAAAGGTTGTAGCCCCCCGCCTTCCCGCGCCACTGCTCCGAGCGCACGTAGGCGTCCAGCTCGTCGTCCGAAACCCGCCCCCAGCTGACGACCGCCCGATCCACGAACAGGCGGCGCTCGCCGGTCTCGGCGTCCATCAGTGCCACGCCCGTGAGCACCTCGTGGCTCGAGTCGTTCAGCGTGTCGAGCGTCGCCCGAGCGGCCGCGGCGTTCGCCGGCTGACCCAGCAGCGTCTCACGCCCATCCCGTCGCGTCACACACAACGTGTCGGATCCGAGCACGATCGCCCGAGCCGCGTCGCCTCCGAAGGACCGCAAGCCGGCGCAGGCCTTGAGCCACGCCAACGCGACGACCCAAGACGCGGCATCCACAGAGCCCCGAGTGAGCACGCCGTCATCCACTTCGCTCAGCGCCAGCTCGTGCGCGAAGCCATGCTCGGCCAGCAGCGCGCGGCGACGGGGCGATCGGCTCGCGAGCACCAATCGGCGCTGATCGGGCCCCGCGGGCGGCGACTCGCGTTTGATATCTGCACCCCTGGCCTGCATGTGTTCCATTCTAAGCGGCGCCCACTCCATCACCCGCATCGCGACATCCCCCACCGCTCGACCCTACCGTGGGCCATGCGGGCCCACCTCGTGCAAATGAACATCGCTTGGGAAGACGCGCCCGCCAACCACGCGCGAGTCGAGGACTTGCTCGGCGACGCCGATATCCACTCGGGCGACCTCGTGGTCCTACCCGAGATGTTCGACTCTGGATTCAGCCTCCGCACCGACCGCACGGCCGACGCCCATGGTCACACTCTGCGATGCGTTCAGACGCTCGCCGAGGATCTTGGTGTCACCATCCAGGCCGGACGAACCGTGCAGGCCTGCCACTGCGACAAGGCCGACAATCGCGCCACGGTGATCGGACCCGACGGGACGCTCCTGTGCGAGTACACCAAGATCCACCCGTTTAGTTTCGGGCGCGAGCCGGAAGCCATCCGACCCGGCCGCCGCGTGGAGACCTACCGCTGGAATGACAATCTCGTCGTCTGCCCGGCGATCTGCTACGACCTCCGTTTCCCCGAGCTATTCCGGCTGGGCCTTGCAGCCGGCGCCGAGCTGTTCGCGCTCGGCGCCAACTGGCCCGACGCGCGCCAGCAGCACTGGCGGGCCCTCGCGATCGCCCGCGCGATCGAGAACCAGGCCTTCGTGCTCGCCGTCAATCGCACCGGCGCCGACCCGCACCTCAACTACGTGGGCGGCTCGATCGCGGTGGACCCGATGGGCGACGTGATCGCAGCGCTGGGCGAAGAAGAAGCGGTGCTCTCGGTCGAGATCGATCCGAGCGTCGTGCGCGACTGGCGGCACACGTTCCCGGCGTGGCGCGACGTGCGTCTGCTCAAGGACGGCACATCAACTGTCTGAAGCGACCTTCTCGACCTCTTCCACGCTCGTCGCGCCCTCCGCCGCCAGCTTCCATCCGAACTGACCCAGCGTGTCGAAGTGCCCCTGCTCGATCACCTTGCGCATCGCGGCGATCGAGGGCTCGCTGAGTATCACATCGCGCATCTCGTTGTTCACTCCCAGCAGCTCGAACAGCGCCCGCCGGCCTCGGTATCCCGTGCCCAGGCACCGCACGCACCCCACCGCCGAGTACACGTGCTTGACGTTGTTGAACGCCTTGCCCACCCGCGCCGACGTGCCGGGCTTGATCATTGTCTTCGACTTGCAAGAGTCACACAGCACGCGCACCAGCCGCTGGGCCAGCACGAGATCCAGCGAGTTCGCGACCAAGTAGGGCTCCACGCCCAGATCGAGCAGACGGAACACCGCGGCGACCGTGTCCTTCGCGTGCAGCGTCGTGAACACCACGTGACCGGTCATCGCGGCCTGCATCGCCGTGCGCGCCGTGTCCTCATCTCGGATCTCGCCGACCAGGATCACGTCCGGATCCTGACGCAGCACCGACCGCAGCACGGCATAGAAGCTGTTGCCCCGCTTCTCGTCGATCGGCATCTGCGTCGTGCCATCGATCTGGTACTCGACCGGGTCCTCGATGGTAATGACGTTGCGGCTGTCGCGATCGATCTCTCGCAGCGCGTTGTAGAGCGTCGTCGTCTTGCCCGAGCCCGTCGGGCCGCAGACCAACAGCAGGCCCGAGTCCTTGCGGCAGACCTCTCGCACACGCTCTTGCATGTATGGGAGGAAACCCAGATCCGCCAGCGACTTGGGGATCGAACGCATGTCGAGCACGCGCACCACGAGCTTGGGCCCGTGCACCGTCGGCGTCATCGACACGCGGAAGTCCACACGCCGATCCGGGAACCGCGCGGCGCAGTGCCCCTCCTGAATCGAGTCCTTCGCGGCCTGACGCATCTGGCACGCCGAGCGGAACACGCCCATCGCCAGCTCACCCACGCGGTGCGGCAGGTCCACCGTGCTCACCATCTGCCCGTCCACGCGCAGCCGCGTACGCATCGCGTCGCCCTTGGGCTCCATGTGGATGTCCGTCGCGCGGCTCTTGGACGCCAGCTGCAAGATCAGCCGGCACGCCGCCGGCCCGTCGCCGCCCGACTGCAGAATGTCGCTCTCCTGCCGATTCGCCGAGATCAGAATGATCGGCGATTCGCGCGAGCCGTGAGGCGGGAGCTCGTCGATCAGCCCGTTCAGCGTTCTCGCCCAAGACGTGTCGGCGGTGTGATGCGAGACCGGCTGCGGGTCCAGCGGCGGTGGTGGCGGCGCTGGCAGCGGCGCCTCGCCCTCGTCGTCCTCCAGGCCCAATCCCTCTAGATCCGGATCCACGCCGCCGAACCCGTGGTCTTCCTCGCCGGCGTTCTCGCCCGCCGCTTCCGGCTCGGACGACTCGCTCAGCGAGAGCTCCCCGGTGTCGAGCTGCGTCTCTTCCATCTCCGGTGCCGCCGCGGGCGGCCGCTGAGCGGGCGACGGCTCGTGCCGCTCCTCGAAGCGAAACGAGACCGACCCGATCCGAACCACGTCGCCGATCGAGAGCGCCGTGGAGCTGACCTTCTCGTCGTTCACCATCGTCCCGTTGCGGGAGCCCAGATCGCGGACCGTGTATCCGCCCCGTCCGTCCGGCTCGACCACGCAGTGCCGACGGCTCGCCCGGTCGTCGAGCAGGTGCACCGAGTTCGACTCGTGCCGGCCGAACGTCACCGCGTCCTCGGCCAGCACGATCGGCGTGGCCCGACCGTTCACGAGATTCAGCTGGTATTGCCGCTTCGACACGGGCCCGGCTCCTTCGATTGCGGGGCCAGACTACACCAACCGTCCGCCCCCTCGACGCCACCAAATACTCCGCCCCTAAACTCCCGCCCCATGATCGACCTCAAGCAACTCCGCGACGATCCAGACCGCTTCCGCGACGGCGCCCGCAAGAAGCGCGTCGACGTCGACATCGATCGGATCCTCGCCCTCGACACCGAACGCCGAAGCCTCCAGCAGCAGCAAGAAACCCTGCGCGCCGAGCAGAAGTCGATCGAGAAGCAGATCGGCCCCCAGCTCGGCAAGCTCATGGGCCAGCTCAAGAAGGCCGAGGGCAACGAGAAGGCCCGGCTCGAGACCGAGGCCGCGGAGATCCGCAACAAGCCCGCCGCCCTCAAGGGACAGATCCAGGCCCTCGACGAACGGATCGGAACCGTCGCCCCGGAGCTCGAGACACTCCTCCTGCAAGTCCCGCTGCCGCCCGACCCAGATGTCCCGATCGGCGAGACCGGCGACGACAACGTCCAACTCGGCACATGGGCGCCCGAGGGCTTCGACCTTTCAGCGTCCTTCGCCGAGAACAAGGGCTTCGAGCCCAAGACCCATCTCGAACTCATCGAGTCGCTCGGCCTCTGCGACTTTGAGCGCGGCGTCAAGGTCGCGGGCGCGCGCAGCTACGTGCTCACCGGCGACGGCATGCGCCTCCACCAAGCGATCCTCCGATACGCGTTCGACTTCATCCGGAACCACGGTTTCCGCCCCACGTCTGTCCCCGTGCTCGTGCGGGAAGAAGCCATGACCGGCACCGGCTTCTTCCCGGGGGGGCGCGATCAGAGCTACCACATCAACGAGGCCGCCCGCGGCTCGGGCTACGACCTCTTCCTCACCGGCACCGGCGAGGTCGGGCTCATGGGCCTGCACCAAGGCGAGATCCTCGACGAGGCCAAGCTCCCCCTCAAGTACGCGACCGTCTCGACGTGCTTCCGCAGAGAAGCCGGCGCGGCCGGCAAGGACACCGCGGGCCTCTACCGCATCCATCAGTTCGACAAGGTCGAGCAGGTCATCATCTGCAAGGCCGACGAGGCCGAGAGCCGTGCCCACCACCGCGCCATGATCGAGATCGTCGAGAGCCTGCTCAAGAGCCTCGGCCTGCCGCACCGCCAACTGCAGTGCTGCACGGGCGACCTGGGCGCCAAGAACGCCGATATGATCGACCTCGAGTGCTGGATGCCCGGCCGCGGCCCGCTCGACAACAACAACCGCCCCACCGGCGCCTTCGGCGAGACCCATTCGGCCAGCCGCCTCTACGACTTCCAGTGCCGCCGCCTCAACATGCGCTATCGACAGGGTGGCGAGGGCGGCAAGGGCCCCACCACCTTCTGCCACTCCCTCAACAACACCGTCGCCGCCAGCCCACGCATCCTGATCCCGCTCATGGAAATCCACCAGCAGGCCGACGGCTCGATCAACATTCCCGAGCCGCTCCGCCCGCACATGGGCGGCGCCGAAACAATCGGCTGATCGATTCTGGGTGCCTCGGTCTGAGCGCAGCGAAGGCCATGATCCAGCTCACGCGCGCACCTCGTCGTGGCCTTCCTCGCTTCGCTCGTCAGACCACGGCACCCAATCCCCCAGCGCTACAACCCAAACCGCGTCAACGGCACGGTCCCCTCGACATGCACCGCTTCCACGCTCGTCGTGCGCAGGTGCTTGATGAGACCCAGCATGTCCTCCCGCAACGGCGCCGTGAAGGCCATCGCCCCGCCCGTTAGCGGGTGCTCGAACGCCAGCAACGCCGCGTGCAGCGACTGGCGATCGATCAACGTGTCCTTCTTCACAACAAAGCGGCGGCCGCCGTACATGTCATCGCCCACGATCGGGTAACCGCGATAGCTCAGGTGCACGCGGATCTGGTGCGTGCGCCCGGTCTTGAGCTCGAGCTCGACCAGCGTGAAGTCCTGATCGCCGACCGGACGGTCGTGATCGCGATAGCGCTCGCGCACGCGGGCGATCGTGACCGCGGGCTTCCCCAGGTCGTCGTGCCGCACGACCTGCTTCTCGCGGTAGCCCTTCTCCTTCGACGGATGCGAGCCGATCGGTGCCTCGATCACGTCGGCGTTCGGCTCCACGCTGCCATGCACGACCGCGAGGTATCGCTTGTCGACCGTGCGCTCCTCGAATTGGCGTCCGAGCTTCCAGTGCGTCTCGTCCTCCTTGGCGAAGACGATGCAGCCGGACGTGTGCCGATCGAGCCGGTGCACCACGCCCGGGCGCGCGTAGTCCTTGCCGACCTCCGAGAGCGCGCCCCCGCTCACCTTCTGGAAGCGCCACGCCAGCGCGTTGATCATCGTGCCGCCCAGCTCGGAGCGGGCGGGATGGACGATGATGTCGGGGCGTTTGTTGAGCACGATCAGGTGCTCGTCCTCGAACAGCACATCGAGCGGGATGTCCTCGGGCATGACCTCACCCGAGGGCGGCGGCGGCACGACCACGCTCACCGTGTCATTGAGTCGCAGCGTCTGCGAGGCCTTCGCCGGCCGGGCGTTGACGCGCACGCCGCCGCCAGCGATCAACCGCTGCAGCTGGCTCCGACTCATGAACGTCACGCGGCTGGTCAGGTACTTGTCGAGCCGAGCCTTCAGATCACGCTGCAGTGTGAACGACACCTCGATCGACGCCGACTCGTTTCCCGCCGCACGCGCGAGCTCGATCGCCGCCCGCACCGCGTCGGGGTCGACCTTGCCGCCCTTCGTCAATACATCCGCCGTCTGCGCCAGCCCCGAGACCGACGCGCGGTCCTCGGCGCCCGCGTCGCTCACCGCTGAGGCTGCTCGGGCGCTCCGCCCGAGGCCGGGTCCTCCAAGGGCTCCAATGGCGCGTCGGCCGGGTCGATGCCCGAGCCGCTCAGATCGAACTCCACCGGAGGCAGATCCAGGCTCGGGCCGAGCGGCGCCGCCTGACCATCCGGCGTGAGATCGACGCCCACCGGCCCCTGGGGCGAGAGGTTGAGTTGCGGCGTCTGCAGCGAGTTACCCGAGCTCCGTGGAAGATCGGCCTCCGCGAGCAGCACCGGAGGCGTCAAGCCAAGCTCGATCGTGTCGAGACGTTGCTGCGCAATCTCGGCCAGCGGTGCCATTCCATTTGCCTCAGCCACGGTCTTCGCCGATCCGAACCACTTCACCGCTTCGTCGCGCTGCCCGCGAGTCTCGGCGACCGACGCCATCCCGAACGCCGCGCCCGCCGCCTGAAGGATGCGGTCGGGGTCGTCGTTTGATGACTGCCACACCTGCTCGTACAGGCTCGCGGCCTGCTCCAGGTAGAACGTGCGGTCCTCGTCCGTCACCGCGTCATCCTCGTTCTCGATCTGCCCCGCTGGCGTGAGCTGCGCGCCCGGCTTGAGCCCGCTCATCACCGCCGTCATGTACACGTCGCCCGCGCGCAACCGCGCGACCTCCGCCACCGCGCCGATCGAGGCGTGGTCGTTCGCCACACCGATCAACGCGTCGGGGCTCTCCGCCGCCGCGAGGCTCGCGAACGCCGCGTCGCGCCGGTCCTGCGCCGCCTGACGCTGGCGCTGCAAGAAGACGTACCCCGCCGCGATGAGCAGGATCACCAGCAGCACCGGCGTGCTCCACTTGGCGAGGAAGTCTTTGAACTCCTCGTTGATCCGGGAGTCCTCGAGGCCCGCGCCCTCGCGAATCTGGGTCTGGCGTTCGTCCATGGTTCCTCCCGAAGGGCGGTCGATCCAAGCCGTGCGCGTGCCGGACGGATCGGCGACGCGAGGCGCGGCGGGACTCTAGGCCCCCCACCCCGATCGCCCCGCCCAGCCCTGCCCCATCCCCGCGCGTTCCGACCCAAGCCCGGCGCGCACACGGGCACTAAGACGCCCAGAACCGCCACGCCCCTGGCCGCTCGAGCAACGCATCAGGCACGAGCCGTCGCCGGATCGCCAGCGCGAGCTCGTTGAGGCCCTCGCCCGTGGCCGCGGAAACCGCGGCCTCGGGTGCCCAACCCGGGCGACCGAGATCCAGACGCAGGGCCACGTCGATCGCGTCGATCGGCTCGGCCAGCGCCGGCGGCGGGGCGCTCGCGTCGCCGCAACGGAGCACCAGATCCGCGCCGCGCACGACCGCATCCGATAAAGCCGCCGCCCGCAGCTCGACGTCGTCCCGCTCGTGGTCGGGACGCACGCCCGGCGTGTCCACCCACCGCACCACCAGACCGTCCACCTCGACCGTGGCACCGACATGGTCGCGCGTGGTGCCGGACGCGTCGGCGACCAACGCCACGTCCCGCGCGGCCAGCGAGTTCAGCAGCGTGCTCTTGCCGACGTTCGCCCGCCCCACCACCGCGACCGTGGGCGGATCGAGCAATCTTCGTAGGACCGCGGCGGACGCGGGCGTCGTCTCCGCGTGGGCGCCCTCCCACCATCTCGGCTGCTCGAGCAGCACCTCCACCGCCCGCGGGCTCGGTGCCCTCGACAACGCCCACAACATCCGCGCCTCGATCGCCGAAGACGCCTCGGGATACCTGGTCTCTGGGTCAACCGCCACTTCGGGCAGGGCTCCGGAGCCCCGCAGCGCGTCCGCCAACGCGCGGGAAACAGCCAGCCCGCCATGCGGCGTCAGGACCACGCTCCGGTCGCTCCATCGAGCCACGACACCCTGATCCACACCGAGCAGGTCGCGAAGGCGCACATCACCGACACGCACGGGCGCCATCGCGGTCTGTTCGAGCCACGCGTCTAGCACCGGAGCGTTCGGCGCCGACACCCGCACGACCGACAACGCCCCCGACGAGAATCGGCCCGATTCGAACGACCAGACGACCGCTCCGCTCACGCTCGATCGGCCTCTTCGGGCAGGGTCTCGCCGTCGTCGCTGAGCGCACGCTCGCACGCCACCTGCAGGCCAATGAGTTGCAAGTCCGGCACGATCTGCTCGATCAGGTCGGACGACTCGAACAGCGCGATCGAGTCTCCGCCCGTCGCGACGACCTGCGGATACGCCCCGAACGCCTCGGCGTACGCCTCGACCCGATCGCGCACCAGTCCTTGCACGCTGGCGAGCACGCCCCGCAGCATCGCGTCGGGGGTGCTCTGACCGAAAGGGCCACCCGCGGGCAGCGCGCCGTCCCATTCGACCGCAGGCAGGGCGTCGGCGCCCGATGCCAGGGCGCCGAGCATCATGCGGACGCCCGGCGCGATCGCCCCGCCGTGGAACGTGCCCTCGCCGTCCACGAAATCCACGGTGACAGCGGTGCCCGCGTCCACGACGACGCACGCCTGCCGAGCGCGTCCGAACGCGGCCAGCGCGTTCAGCCACCGGTCCGCGCCCACCGTCGTGTCGTCGGCCAGCGTGTTGGGCATCGCGATTGGCAGGTCGCGCCCCGCGCGCCAGACCGACCCCGAGACCTCGCCCGAGAGCCGGCGCTCGATCGGCTCGGCGAGCGGCTCGTTCACCGACGCGAGCACCACGTGCGCCGCCCCATCGCCCGCGAGCGCAATCGCCGAGTCGGCGAGACGCTCGACGCCCTCGTCGTTGGCGATCGACACCGGGTCATGGAGCGTCCGCCCGTCGAACCGGCCTAGACGCGTCCGCGTGTTTCCGACCGCGATCGCGATCAGCCGAAGCTCGCTCGATTCCATGCCGCCAGCCTAGCGCGTCAACGTGTTGGCCATCCGCGTGATGGCGGCACGACGCCCGTTCGCGGGGTACCCTCCGCCCGTGTCTGGGTGCCAAGCCGATCCATCAATCCAGCGCGTCGAGATGGGCGACCTCCGCTTCCCGCTCGGCGTGTACCCCGTCGAGCCCATGAAGCCGCGCCAGGGGTACTCCGTGCTCTTTGAGGCCGCCGATGGCGACGACGAGAGCGGCGAGTGGGAGGCCTGGCCCGACCGCTACGTCTACGACATCGTCATCACCGCCGATCGGCTCCCAGCGCTGTGCCGAAGCCTGTTCTCGTTGCTGCCCACGCGCATCTACCCCATCCTCGACGTCATCGGGCACGACGCGTTCCGCGAGATCGATCCGTACATCTCATGGGACCTCATCGGGCTCGACCAACTCCTCGACGCCGTCGCCCGGTACCACGATTTCTTCTACGAGGACGGCATGTGCGGCTTCGGCGCCATGCTCGACGACCCCTTCCTGTACGTCTTTGTCGACGAGCACAAGATCGTGACGGTCCGGGCCGAGCCGGAGCTCCAGCCCCGCGTGGAGCGCGTGCTGCACGCGTTCGATCTTGAGATGATCGAGGAGCCCGCTGGCTCCGACGCCGCGGCCCACGAGCATCGGTCCGTGCTGCTGGCGCCGGATGACAACCCGAGCCTGCTCAACGGCGACGAGGTGGTCGAGAGCCTCCGCGACGAGTGGCGCTTGAGCCTGAACGTGGACCCCGACCTCAACGTGGACGACGACGGGCGCGATCTGGGTGTGACGGGCTGGCGGTGCCTGGTCCGGGTCCTGCTCGAGCCCGACGCGCGCCCGCACTACGCCGAGGTGCTGCTGTTAGCCCTGTCGCTGACGCAGGCCGAGCAGACCGCCTACGAGGCCGCCGCCGATGAGGCCGATCGTCAGCGCCCCCGCGCCACGCCTTCCTCGCCCGCCCAGGGAACGACCCGCGCCCCCGCAACGAACCACCCGGAACCAGCCTCGGCCGAGGCCGTCTCGGCGGGACCGACCGGGAGCGGCCAAGACGCGAACGAGCCGGTCGGTGCCGACCAAGGCAAGCGGGATGAGAGCCAGGAGGATGGCCAAGCCGACGAGTTCGAGCCCATGCTCATCATCGTTTCGGCCGATCGCCTCGAACCGGAGGAGTTCGCCAAGGCGATTCGCTCGGGCGCCCGATCGAGCCGTCCCCCCGAACCGAGGGCCGGCGAGGTCTGCCGATTGCGTTGGTCGTGATGCGTCCAAGACGCCCCGCGAGCCGGCACCTTGGTTTGCGAAGTAGGTTGGCGGTCGCTATCGTCGGCCCCCGCAGGGAAGGACCGACCCGGTCCGCGCGACCGGGACCTGCGTCAAGACCCGGCGGCATGGCTCGTGGGGGGAAGGGCTCGCCGGCGACGGCATCGCGATCCACGCGATCCGCACGCCGACGAAGGCTGACCGTCCCGCGCTGTGGCGCCTCGGCTCGGCAACGCCCCACACACCAGACGCGCCACCAGGCGCCCGTCCGTGCAGCACGAGATCGCCGCCGATAGACAAGGCCAGCACAGGCCGCGGCGAATCGGAGATTCCGATGGCACTTCGCTCGCAACGATCGATCGTTCTCGCCCTCATCGCCTGCGCCGGCGTCGCCCTACCGGTGACCACTGGCCTCGGCTCCAAGCTGACCGCCACCGACGCGATCGATCAGGCCGCCGAACTGATCCAGCAGGGCCGCTCCTACGAGGCCCGGCAGCTCCTCACGCACCTGATCCACACCGACGGGTCGGCGTTGACCGATCGCCAGTCGTCCCGCGCCTTCGACCTACTCGGGCAGGCCGGCCGACGCATCTCCAGCACCTCCCCCGGTGAGATGAGCCTGCAAAAAGCCGAGGCCGCGCTGCGGTCCGATCGGCTCGCGGAGGCCGCCGAGCACAGCCGACGCGGCTACCGCTCGGGCGATCCGAAGGCCGCGGCGTTCCTTCGCTACATCGAGCGACGCCGCTCAGAGGTCGCGCCCTACGCGATCCAGCTCATCGCCGACGCCCAGTCCGCCTACGACCAGGGCGAGTACGCCGAAGCCAAGACACTCGCCTCCATGATTTCCGGCTGGGGTGTGGAGCTCCCGCTGAGCGATCGGTCCCAACTCGAGTCGCTGCAGAGCCGGATCGTCGGCTTGGAAGCCACCCGGGGCGCCGCGTTCGACTCGCGCCTGAACCTCTCGATGATGCAGCCGGGCGTGGTGCGTCGTCGTAGCAACCAGCCTCAGTCTGAGTCCGGATCGCAGCCGCAGGCCCAGCCTGAGACCCAACCCCAGGCCCAGCCGCAAACGCCGCCGGCCTCGAGCCAGTCCTCGCCGCCGCCGCTGCCCGATTTGCCGCCTCCCCCGCGTCAGACCAGCAGTGGAAACAACGTTCCCCCGCCGCCGAATATTGATGATCTTCTGCGTGACATCGAACGCGACGCCCGCGTGACGCAGCCCACGCCGCAGCCCGCGTCCCCAGTGGTCTCGCAGCCGACGCCGGTCGCCGTTCAGCCGCAGCGTTCGGCCCCAGCGCCGACGCCGCAGCCCGCGAGCGCCGACCAGTCCTCGCTGCTGAATCTGCCGCCCCCTCCGCGTCAGACCGGCGGGCAGACGCCCCCGCCCCGCTACATCCCCGACTCGCGGCCTGCGCCGCAGACCACGACCGCGTCCACGCCCACTTCGACGCCCGCGCCAACCACGACCACCTTCGTCGCGCCCGCGACTCCGAGCGTTTCGATGCCGAGCGGCACGTTCTCGAACAACGCCATCGGCGTGGCTCGCGACTTCGAGGCCGCCGATCTGCTCCGCAGCGCCAACGCGGCGTTCGAGTCCCGGCGCCTCTCTGAGGCCGCCACGCTCTACGAGCGGCTCTCGAGCGACTTCTCGGGCGCCCTGGCGCCGGACGAGCTCGCGCTGGTCAACAGCCGGCTGGCCGAGTCTCGCGTGATGATCCAGAGCGCCTTCGGCGCCGAGGGCGATGTGCTCGGAGACGTGATCCGCCAGCGCGAGCTCGCTCGCCAGCAGGCCGAGGCCGAGTTCAACAACCAGCTCCAGCAGGCCCGCCAGGCCTTGAGCGAGGGCGACATCGATCGCGCTCGCGAGCTCGCGGTCACCGCGCGGCTCACGGCCAATGGATCGCGCCAGTTCTTCGCCGAGACGCAGCTGCTCAGCCTGAACGACCAGATCGATGAGTTCCTCGCCGAGGTCGATGTGCAGGACGAGATCATCGCCCGCGAGCAAGAGGCCGAGCGGTCGCTCGAGCTCGAGGAGCAGGCCGAGCTCGCGTTGCGCAACCAGATCCTCGATCGCCAGAACAAGATCGCCGAGTCGCTCGAGCGCGTCCGTGCCCTGCAGATGGACCTCAAATACGAGGAGGCGCTGCAGGTCGTCGACCAGATCTTGTTCCTCGATCCGATCAGCCCTGCCGGGCTCGCCCTCCGCGACGCGATCGAGACGACGCTCATCTTCGACCAGTACCACGACATCCAACGCGAGAAGCTCAATAGCTACATGGGCCAGAGCATCGAGAACGAGCGTTCTCAGATTGCCCCGGTCGACATCATCAACTACCCGTCGGACTGGCCCGCGATCAGCGTGAATCGTCTGAGCAGTGACGCCGGCGCCGAGCCGCCCGAGAACCGCGCGGTCATCGCCCAACTGCAAGACAACACCAAGCGCTTCCCGGTGCAGTTCGCCGACAACGCGCTGATCGACGTGCTCGCCTTCTTCGAGCAGGTCACGCAGCTCAACATGCAGGTGCAGTGGGCCTCGCTCGAGGAGATCGGCATCGAGCGCGACACGCCGATCTCGCTCAACTTCCGACCAGTGAC